>JBMSAU010000106.1:0-12455 GCA_049414625.1 Thermodesulfobacteriaceae bacterium | reverse complement strand
AGAAAAAAGGTTCTCCGAGCTTGGGAGAGTCTAACGGACAATCCAAAAATTAAAGAAGAACTCTCAAAGGTAAGGGAATTTATCCAAATTTTGGAAGATTATATGCCACCAGACATAAAGTTAAAGCCTCTTCCTCTTAAGCTGGTGGGCTATGTGGCACCCTTTGAATTTAAAGGTTTTTCGGATTCTCTGCTTGTGGGTAGGGCAAGGCTCTTTTTGAAAAGAAAAACCGCAGAGGAGCTAATTGAGGAGCTAAAGTCCGATGAGCCTTTTTGGAATGACCTTTTGTATGCCCTAAGGAAGGGTCTTTATAACACAGAAGACGAAGAGGTTGTCAAGCAGCAGTTTTTGGAGTTTTTAAAAAAATGGGAAAATGAAGAATTTCTTAAAGAACTCAGAAAGGACTGGAAGGAAACCCTAAAAAAGCTTTTAAAAGGAGAAAGGGACGACCTTTTGTCTACCTTTGTTAGAAAGGACCAACAAGAGGGAAAACTTACCTACGGTACATTTTTCGCACCAAGCAAAAAGATAAAGCTGTACATCTTTTACGAAAAGGGCTTAGAAGGAAAACTAAAAGACTTTGAGAAAGGTTTTAAAAGGGCTTTGGATTGGGCAAAAAATTTCGTAGGCAACGCAGAGATAGAGCTGGCAAAAGAGCCCAGACCAATAGAGGAAATCATACCCAACTTAGAAAAACTTAAAAGGCTTGACCTTGATAATCTGAAACATGAGGACTCTTTGGATCTACTTTTTAGCCTTATTCACTTTGCCTGTTGGATAAAGAACCTAAAGGCTACTGTGGAAAAGGAAAAGAGCTTGGTGGGAGCCCTTTTGCTACTCAACACGGACGTGCGGGAAGCAAACGGTGGTTATGGCTTTTGGGATTACTTTAGCTTTGTTTATGATTTCTTTGGCATCCCAGTGCAAACTCTAAACAAGGAGACGATTAAAGTAATTTCCAATCCAAAACCAAAAAAGGATGAAATAAAACACATAAACTCTGTATTCAAAAACCTCTTCATCAGTCTTTTGAAAGATTACAAAGGTCTAAGCTTTGAGTTTGAGGGTTTTGAACTTCCACCAAAGTTAAACATCTACCTTATTCTTGAAAAACCTTCCACGGGCTTTTGCTACCAGAGGTTTAACCCTGATGCTAAACCCTACAGGCACTTTTTGTATGAAATTTACTCGCTAAAGGTAGAAGGAAGCAGGGCAGAGGTGGAAGTGGAAGACAAAACCATACTGCTTACCGGTGGGCTTGACTCTGAAAAGGACAGGCTAAGAAGGTGGATAGAGGAGAAGGTTTCTTTTAGAGATGTTAGATTTTGCTTCATAACCGCCGGCAAGTGGGAAGATTCCTACTTGGAGGAGATCATTGCCCAATCCCAAGAGAGGGAAAGAATAAAGCAAAAGAGCCTTTTTGTGGAGTATTTCGAGTTGCCCACCGCCTATATATCCGAAAGGGGAGAGAAAGATTGTTTTGTGATATACACCACAGAGTTTGAAAAGCTAAAAGAAAGGCTAAAAATAAAGGATGATAGGCTCAGCACCGCCATAGCCATAAAGCCTGTTAGTGTGGAGAAAGAGGATTTCGAGCTTGATGGGGAACATTTCTATCACTCCGCCCTTCAGGTATTCTCCACAAAGGGTCCAGGTTGGGAAAGGGAGGAGGTCTATTCGGAAAAGAAAAACCTTTTTCTCTTTTCGGTGCTCTCTTTATCCCTTTATGAAAGTGAATCCTTTATAACACCTTACAGCAAGCTGGATCTGTGGCAGAAGAAAAAAACCATCTATTTGAGGATCAGGCGGAAGCATTGGGAATATAAAATTCCACTGAACACAGTTCTACATGAGATGCTATACCTCTTAGGCAAAGTGCCCGACGAGGTATAATCCTGTTTTACCGGCAACCTTTTACTTTTGGACATACAGGGAGTGGCATTTATGAGCTGTCCAAAAAGTCTTTGTTTTAAAGCAGGGATCTATCTTCCATTGTGCATAATGGTAGCCATAGACGCCAAAAGGTCCAAAAAGGTATGAGAGGTTTATTTATATTCAAACGGTGGAAGGACGGCTACGGGATGAGACATATTCTTTAGGAAGTATTCTAAAATGTCCTTCATATCTCGTCATTTTTTTTAAGATGAGAAAATTAAAGAAAAAATTAGAAAAGTTTCAAAATTTTAAACCATTTGTTTCAGGTTAGGCATGCTTACCTCCTCATATCATCCAAAAGACCTTGAGTTTAAACTATGGTAATGGTTTACCATTTAAAAACTCATTGAAATTACGTCGAATTTTAAAGACGGATTGAATGTTATTTTTTGGTCTTAAAACTCGCTTGACAAATTTGAAAGAGAGAAAGGATTGAGATAAATTTTAGAAGTTGTATCTTGGGGGATATTTTCAGGATATTTCCTAAAATTACTGGAGGGTAAGGTATGGATATCGCCAAAGTTCAAGCCTCATGGGATAATCTTGAGCGTTATCTCATCACCACAAGGTATGCGGTGAGGTCTGTTGAGGATGGAACTCCGATTGAGGCGACCTGGCAAGACTTAGTTCAAAGGTTTGAAAACTATTTCAAAAGCGAAAAGGTGCAAAGAGCAGTTAAAGAGTGTTTCTCCGGGGGAGAAAAAGGGGATAAGCTTGTGCAGGATTTGATCCTTGCGATTAGGAACCGGTTAATTATTCCGGCAACGCCCTTTCTCATGAGTTTTGGGAACCCTTACACCAGAAGAAAAGGCTACTTTTCCTGTTATCCCTTGGGATATGTGCCGGACTCCATGGATGGCATCTATGAAATTTGTAGGCACATGATGGAGATCTACATAAGAGGCGGCGGATGCGGGGTTGACCTATCAAAGCTTCGCCCCAAGAATTCACCTGTTGACCAAGCTCAAGGCGTAGCCTCAGGACCTGTGGGCTTCCTCACCCTCTTTGATGCAGTTACCGGAACAACTAACCAGGGTGGCAGAAGAAGGGGAGCTTTGCTTGTTCAGATGCATTGGAAGCACCCTGATATCAAACGGTTTATTAAAGCAAAATCCCTTGTCCCAGCCATCTCAAGCGTAGTTATGTCAGCCCCAGAGGACGAAAAGGTCGATGTCCCCCTCTCCAACATGAACATATCCGTTGTTGTTGATGAAGAATTCTTTAACCCACAAAACGAAGAACTCTTTTCCCTTATAGCTCATCAAGCTTGGAAAACCGGAGACCCAGGTCTTCTCTTCCTTCACAACATGGTAGAGTATTCGCCCTTCAACCCTGAACATGATGAAAGAGATTTCCCGGGCTTTAGCAATCCATGCGCTGAGTATCTTGCCCCAGCTTACACAGCCTGCAATCTAATAACCGTAAACGTGGCTAAGCTTGCCAGCCTTTCCTTAAAAGACGGATCCTTTGATTTTCAAAAATTTTATAGGTCAGTCTTTGAGACAGCCTACTTAGCCTGCTTCCTTGGCACGGTGCTTGTCCATTTAGACGAAGGCTATCCTTTAGAACAAATTAGGGAGGCAACGCAAAGGGTTAGACCGGTTGGCGTTGGAATGACAGGCTTCCACACCGCTTTACTTCTTGCTTACAATGGAGATGTAAAGTATGGCTATGATGAGGAGAGTTTGCGTTTTGCCGAAGGAACGCAGGCTTCTTTAACCCTCGGGACTTTGAAGCTCTCCTCTGAGCTGGTAGAAGCAACTCAAGTTTTCTATCCCTGGAAAAAATCTTATCTTGAGCTTCATCTCTCGGAGCTAAAAGAGATAATCGAAAAAGATAAGCTTCCTTTCAAGAAACGATTTTGAGCTTATAGAATCCGTTGCTAAGAAGTATGGCGGTTTTTATCATTCCGTTACGACCTCTCAGCCTCCAACAGGCTCTGTTTCCCTTTTTGCTCGGGTGGCAGGAGATACAGGAATTGAGCCAATGTTTGCCATCGAGCTAAAAAGACGCATCAGGGATTTCGAAAGCGGAAGCTGGCGAGAAGTTGAGATCTTAACAGAATATCTTTTGCCGAAGATAATTGATAAGGACTTTAGAAAAAAAGTAGAGGCTCAGCTTGCCCATGAAGTAAAACCTATCAATCAGCTTGCAATTCTTGCAAGTTTTCAGAAGTTTATTCATACAGGCATCTCCAAAACTATAAACTGCCCTTATGACACCTCCGTTGAGGAAATAAAAGACCTGATAAAGCGTTCCGCAGATTTCCGTTTAAAAGGCTTTACCATTTTTAGAGAGGGCTGTAGAGAAGATACTGTGCTAGTCAAGGCTAAGCCTTGTAGTCCTCCTCAAAGTAAAACTTCTCAGAGGGATAAGTCAGAGGAACTGAGCCCTGTTCGTTTTGCTTTAGTGTATGAAGTAAGAGGAACGGTTAACGCTTACATAACCACAACTTTTGACGAGGAAAAGAAGTTGAGAGAGGTCTTTATAAACGTTGGAAAGGCAGGAACAACTCTAAACTCCATGTTCCAAGCCGTGGGGAGGATTATTTCGGTTGGACTTAGACGTCACCCAGACCTGGCAGAGAGGTTTATTCAGACTTTGAAAGGTATTGAATCGGGAGAATTTTACAGTTGTAACGACCTTCACTCAAAGAGTTTACCGGATATGATAGCAAAGATCATGGAAGATGCTATAAACAAAGTAAGAGGTAGCGCTCCTACCCTTGAGGCTTTAACTCATGGATCCCAAATTGGAGCTAAGGGAGGAATAGCAGAAAAAACAGAAGAGGTAAGAATTGCAGGCGACCTTTGTCCTATTTGTGGTAATCTTTCCCTTATGCGAGAAGGAAACTGTATGACCTGCGAAAATTGTGGCTATACTACTTGTTAAGATTACTTGTTAAATGACAATTACCGGGGCACTATGTAAACTACGGTTGCTCCAGTTCCTCCCTTTTCTACAGGTGCAGGCTCAAACCTTTCTACTAAAGGATGGTCCTTAAGATAATCCCACAGGGCTTGGCGGAGCTTACCTGTTCCATGCCCGTGCACTATAAGAAGCTTTGTTTTTCCTTGAAGAAAGCATGAGTTGATCTGTTTTTCCACTTCCATTAAAGCAGTTTCCACATCAAAGCCTAGGATGTGAATTCTCTCTTCTCCCCTTGATGGTTGATTTTGAACATAAGCTTCGGCTTCCTTTGACAAAGAATTGGCTTTTTCTTCTTGGGAGATCGGGGAAAGTTCAGTTGTTGGAACCTTAAACCTCATTGAGCCCACCATTACCTCAGCCATCCCATCCCGGATCTTTACTATCCTCCCGGTTTTGCGAAGAGTTTTGATTATAACTACATCTCCTGGCAAGAGGGGTTTCTCTTGAGGGAGAGATGAGGCTTTGGAGAAGGCATTTAGTAAATTTGCATACTCCTCCACAGCTGATTTGTAGCCCTTGCCCTCACTTTCAAGTTTTTTTAGTAAGGTTTTAAACTCGGCTTCCCATTTCTTTAAAAGTTCCTGCTTTTTTTGTTCATACTCCTTCTCAAGCCTTTCCTTCTCTTCTTCAAGCTTCTTTTTTAGCCCTTCAAGCTCAGTTTCTTTAGCTAAAAGCTCTTTCTCTTTAGCTAATAAGGCTTTTTCCCTTTCTTTTACCCACTTCTGCCAGGTGTAAAAATCTTTGTTATGATAGAGAGAGTATGCTCTTTCAATGAGGGCTTCATCAAATCCGATAAGTCTTGCTAGGTCAAAGGCATGGGAAGCACCAATTTGCCCGTAAACTAAACGATAGGTAGGCTTAAGGGTTTGCAGGTCAAATTCCATGCTAGCAATGTCGAAACCTTCAAGCTTAAGGATCAAGTCCCGAAGGAGTTGGGAATGGGTGGTAACAACGAGCATGGCTTTAGTTTGATAGAGCCTTTCGATGACAGCAAAGGCAAGCAAACTTCCCTCTTCTGGGTTAGTGTTTCGTCCTGGCTCATCAAGAAGGACTAAGGAGTGTTCATCAGCTAAAGAAAGGATCTCATGTAGGTTCTTGAGATGGGATGAAAAAGAGGATTCACCGTGAATGATATCTTGTTCGTCCCCAAGGTCCACGAACACTTGAGTTAGATGAGGAATTTGTGCCGATTCAGCTGGTAGCAAAAATCCTTCATAAGCCATTAAAACCATCAACCCTACAGTCTTTAGGGTAACCGTCTTTCCTCCCTGATTGGGACCAGTTATGAGGAGCCCTTGCTTGACCAAGATGTCGTTTCTTACTGGTCTTTTGGTCTGGGCTTCCTCTGACAACAAAAGAAGGGGATGCACAGCTTTTTTTAGATGTATTTTTCTTTCCACAGTGAATTCTGGGAGGCAACCTTGATAAAGTTTCCCTAGCTTTACCTTAGCAATAGCAAGATCAAGGTCAGAGATAACCTCTTCAAGTTTTAGGATTTTAACTTGGTGTGAAAAAAGCCACTCTGAAAGTCCTCTTAAAATCCTTCTTAATTCTGCTTCTTCCTTGCCTCGGAGCTCTTCAAGCTCATTTGTGGGGCTAACCAAAGAAATAGGTTCGATAAAGTAGGTTGAGGCGGTGTTTGAGACCTCATGCAGGATCCCTCTTACTTTCCTTTTAAATTCAAGCTTGACAGGTAGCACATACCGTCCATTTCTTTGAGTGTATAGGTCTTCCTGAAGATAGCCCTTTCGAAAATAGTAATCCTTGAGGGCAGAAATTTTGGTTAAAATTTGTTGATGAAGTTCTCTTATTTTTCGTCTAAGAATAAAAAGCTGGTAGCTTGCCTGGTCCCTAACTTCTGAAGTTTCAGGGACAATTACTTCTCTTATGCTGTTTGAAACCTCTTTTAGTTCTTCGGAAAGCTCGTATACCTCTGAGAACGGAGAATCCTTAAGGTTGACTAAACTAAGACCAGTAACGATGAGCGTATCTAAGACCACAAGCTCAGTAGGTAAGAAAAGCCCTCGAAAATTTGCCTTGGTAAAAAGTTTTCTTAAATCCGGTAGCTTAGGAAGAGAAGGAAGGTCCTCCCGCTTATCAAGCTCAAGAAGAAACTTTATTTTATCTTTTAAATTTTCTGCCCGGATAAGGTCTAAAGAGGGTGTATATGATGAAAGTCGATTTTGGGTTGTTTCAAGGGAAACAAAGGGTTTAAGCTTTTCGACTAACTTCTCCCAGTCTAAACGAAAAAGCGACCGGGAGTAAAGCTCTTGGCTAATCCTCAAGCCTTTGTTGAAGTTTCTTTAGCTTTTTCAGCAATTTTTTTCTGACTGCTAGCTGTTTTTTTCTTCTTCTAACCCCTGGTTTTTCGTAGTACTCCCTTTTCTTAATCTCGGAAAGGATCTTTGTTTTTTCTACGAGCCGTTTAAACCTTTTTAAAGCCTGTTCAAAGGATTCTCCCTCACGAACAATGATTCCCGCCAAAGTAAAACCCCCCTTTTGTGTTTTGCTTAAACCTAACATCATTCAAAAGCTTTGTCAAGCAATTACAGGGCAGGCTCAAAAAACATTTTAAGACCATGCATTGTAGGAGTGAAAGGACGCCCCCAATGTCTTTGATGGACATTAAGCCGCCTGCTCCTATAAATATGCGAGGAACACTTCTCGGAATTAAGCAAGGGGTTTTCTATAATCAAAAAAATAATAGAGATCTTGACTTAAAACGGGCCTGGGGAGATTTGAACTCCCGACCCCTGGCTCCGGAGGCCAGTGCTCTGTCCGCTGAGCTACAGGCCCATTCTACACTTTAAAATAAAACATTTTTGAGAAGAATAGCAAGGTCCCGTATCTCTTCCTGAGCTTGCGGGATTGCTCTCTTCTCTACAAAATCCTCCCAGATAAACCTTGGTGCCGAAGCCAAAACGGTTGTGGCAACGCCTTGAAGAAGAATAAACCTTGCCGACTCCTTCTTCATCTCCTTTGACCAGTCGTGGTAAATTCTTAAGGATTTTTCGATTAGTTCTTGATAAACCTGAACATGCCTTTCTTTAAAACAGGATGGAAGGATGAAAAAGTCTGCTTGAGTATAGCGATGGGACCGTTGATTAAAGCTAAGCCAGGTATGCCTTACGAATTGATGACTAAAGATGCGAGAGAAATTGTGTGCAATAACAACCGTCCAAAGAAATGGATTTTCCTTATCCTCAAGAAGGATCACTTCTTGAGTTGCAAAAAAACCTTGAGGGGCTTGAAAAGTTGTATCTAAAGCTGAAGCCAAACTCCCTTCCCATCTCTTAACCCAATCGTCTTTTTCCTTTTTAAAAATCCGAACCTGAATTTTTTCTAAATCTAAATCTACAGAGATTAGCCTTAAAAACTGCGTCTCATCAAGGGCTTCAGCAAAGTGTCTAAGATTGAAAAGGGAAAGCCCTCTTTCTTCATCAAAGAAGGCTTTAAAATAGGTTCTGGCAAGAAGGTATTTTTCCTCAGGTTTTAGCCCAGCTAGGGAAACAACTATGGGTGTGTGAGCAAAGACGCTAAAGTGCTCAACCTTCTTAAGATGAAGAAGGAAGCTAACAAACCGAGACTTATCCTTGAATTTTTCTTCTGAAAAGAGGTTTAACGGATGACCATCATGATAGCAAACCCTTGCTCCAAGGTAGGAAAAAGCTAGCCCTCTCGAAAGGTCCTTTAAGTTTGCCCTTTCAAGGACAAGTTGGATCAACTCCCTTTGGGTTTGCCTTACCTTTTTAAGCTCCACCTTTGTATCCTCCTGTAGAACCAAAACCTCCTCTTGAAGAGGTAGTTTGAGGCTCAAGAACCTCTACAATTTCTGGAAAAGCAACATTTATAAACACCATCTGGGCGATTTTTTCTCCTGCCCGAATCTCAACGCTTTCTTCCTTCAGGTTTAAAAGAGGGACCATCACCTCATCATTTTCTCCGCAATAATCAAAGTCAATTATCCCAACAGAATTGGTCATGATGAGCCCCTTTTTTATAAAAAGGGAGGACCTTGGAAAGATGAAAAGTCCATAAGGTGGCTCTGCTTTGATGACAAGACCGGTTCTAACGAGCTTAAATTCCTTTGGAGCAAATTTTACATCCTCTAAGGCAAAGAGGTCATAGCCAATAGATTGTGAGGTCCCTCTTTCAGGAAGCTTCGCTCGAGGATCCTTTCTCCAGACCAAAACCTTCATCTTTCAGCTACCTAAATTTTTTAGGTAATAAGAAAGCTTGGTTAGCCCATGAACTAAGGAGAGGTTTTCAACCTTTATCTTTTCATCCTCGGAAAAGAGCGGATAGTTGCTGAGGTTGAGGATTGCTTTTATACCATGCTGAACGAAGGCTGAAAAATAGGTTTCCTGTTCCTCATCGGTGGCGATGATTCCAATGTCTACCTTGATAGCCTTACAAACATAGGAGAGCTGGTCAAGGTTGTAAACCGAGACTCCACCTATGACTAAACCAATGTTTTCAGGATTAGTATCAAAAGCCGCCATGATAAAAAAACCTTCCCTTTGAAGTTGAGCGTTCTCGATTAAATATTTACTAAGAGGTGTGAGCCCCCCGATGACAACATTCCACTCCTCAGTCCTGCCTAAAAATTTTTTGAGGTTGTATTTCAAAGCCTTGACTGAATAACCAACCCCTTTGGTGCCAAGAGTCCCTACAAAGCTTAAATCTTTCCTTAGCTGAGCTGAGTTTACCCCTGAAAGCCTTGCTAAATCCTCAGAACTAACCGAATCAACCCTCTTTTTTTCTAAATTTTCAAGGACTTTAAGATAGATGATCAAACGATTTAGGGTGTTTTCGGGTAGCTCCTTCATGGGCTTTCCTGAGCTAAAGTTTTAGGTATGTTTTCTTCAAAAGGGGGATTGATTATGCCCCTTTCTGTAATGAAAGCTGTTATCAAGCTTCCAGGCGTTACATCAAAGGCGTAGTTTAAAGCCCTTGCGCCCTTCGGGGAAAGTTTTTTCCCTCCGCAGGTTAAAACTTCCCTTTCTGAACGCTCTTCAATGGGTATCTCTGCCCCTGAGGATAACTTAAGGTCAAAGGTTGAAGAGGGAGCAGCAACATAGAAAGGTATGCCGTGATATCGTGCTAAAACTGCAAGAGAATAGGTGCCGATCTTGTTTGCTGTATCTCCCTTTGCGGTAATTCTATCTGCTCCCACGATGACCGCTTTGACCAAGCCTTGCTGCATAAGAAAGCCTGCGCTGTTATCTGTGATTACGCGGAAGGGAATGTTTAGACGGGATAGTTCCCAAGCTGTAAGCCTTGTTCCTTGCAAAAAGGGTCTTGTTTCATCTACATAGACTAAGTGCTTTTTCCCTTGAGAATAGGATGCCCTGATAACCCCTAAAGCTGTCCCATAGCCCCCTGTTGCCAGGGCACCGGTGTTGCAATGGGTAAGAATGCCCCCTTCAGGCAAAAGGTCTTTCCCATGTTCAGCCATGGCAAGATTGGCTGCTAACTCCCATTCCCATATGCTAATAGCCTTCTTCCTTAGTTCTTCAGCTAAAAACCTTAGCTCCTCAAAGCTAACACGGGCTGAAGCATTCTGTAGAATACTTTCAGCTACATTCATCATCTGATTTAAGGCATGAACCAGGTTTACCGCAGTTGGACGAGCCTCAGCTAAAGTTTGGTAAAATCTTTTTAACTTTTGCTTAAGCTCTTTTTTCTTGATGAACTTTTTACGCTTATCTAAAAGTCGTTTTACACCCAAGTAGAAACCAATAGCTCCAGTGATGCCGATGGCTGGAGCCCCTCGAACCACCATCTCTTTTATAGCTTTTCTTACCTCTAAATGGTCTTTAGCTTTGACCACTCGTTCTTGGGGAAGCTTTCTCTGGTCAAGAAGGTATAGGCAATCTTCGGTAAGGACAAAAGGAAGGATTTGGTCTACATTTTTGGGAAGAATAGCCTCATCCTTAAGTTTTGCCCAAAGTTTATCCAAGCTTAACCCTCTAAAAGTTCGGTTAAAATTTGGTTAACAAGCTTTGGATTGGCTTTTCCGCCAGTCTTTTTCATCACCTGCCCGACAAAAAAGCCAAGGACTCCTTTTTTACCCGAGCGATACTTTTCCACTTCGTTTGGGTTTTCTTTAATAACCTCTTCGCAAAGCTTGCGAAGTAGCTCTTCAGAGCTTTCCTGTCTTAAGCCCTTTTCTTCCACGACCTTCTTTGGGGGAAGTCCCTTTTCGTAAACCTCAGGAAATACCTGCTGTTTAGCTATGGTGATGGATATAGTCCCATCGTCAACAAGGCTTAGGAGTTCAGCTAAGTATTCTGGCTTAAGTTGCGTTTGCTCAATGGAGATATTGTCCCGGTTTAGGTAACGCAAAACTTCGGTCAAGATAAAGTTAGCAACAGCCTTTGGTTTAGCATAAAGCTTTACTGTATCTTCAAAGAAATCAGCTAGAGGTTTTTCTTCAACAAGGATCCCAGCTTCATAGGATGATAGCCCGTATTCTTTAATGAAACGAGCTTTCTTTGCTGTAGGAAGCTCAGGAAGCTCCTCTTTAATCTTTTCTATCCACTCCTCAGAAACTCTAACTTCTATTAAGTCAGGGTCTGGAAAGTAGCAGTAGTCATGAGCCTCTTCTTTTCCTCGCATGGGATGAGTAGTCTGGGTAGCCTCGTCGTAGAGCCGTGTTTCCTGAACAGGGGTTTTACCTTCAAGGAGAAGCGCTGTTTGCCTCTTTATTTCAAAAGCTAGAGCCCTCTCCACATGCTTAAAGGAGTTCATGTTCTTCAGCTCAACCTTTACGCCTAGGGTTGAGCTTCCCTTGGGGCGAACGGAGACGTTGGCATCACACCGAAGGCTTCCTTCTTCCATGTTTCCGTCGCTGATGTCAAGGTAGCGCACGATGCTCCTTAAAGTTTTAAGGTAAGCAACCGCCTCTTCAGGAGAATGGATCTCAGGCTTGCTTACGATTTCAAGGAGGGGTATGCCTGTGCGGTTAAAATCAACATAAGAATAAGGCTTCTTCTCGTCGTGAATGAGCTTTCCCGCATCCTCTTCAAGATGG
This sequence comes from Thermodesulfobacteriaceae bacterium, assembly GCA_049414625.1. Classification (GTDB taxonomy): domain Bacteria; phylum Desulfobacterota; class Thermodesulfobacteria; order Thermodesulfobacteriales; family Thermodesulfobacteriaceae; genus WYEG01. Next base: position 553 of record JBMSAU010000106.1, on the reverse strand, counting down.
ATCCTAGTTAAGTTGATTAGCTTTCTGCCTCCATTTAACTCTATCTCGATCGCTCCCCCTTCAGCAATGGGTAGCTCATACTGAGAGATCTGATAGTTTTTAGGGAGGTCAGGATAGAAGTAGTGCTTTCTTGCCATTATGGAAAGCCTGTTAATCCTTGCCCCTACTGCCAAAGCAAACTTTAGGGCATAGTGAATAGCTTCTTTGTTTAGGACGGGAAGAACGCCTGGCTGACCAGTGCAGATTGGACAGACCTGAGAGTTAGGAGAGGCTCCAAACTTAGTGGGGCAAGCACAGAAGAGCTTGCTTTTTGTCTTTAGCTGAACATGCACCTCAAGCCCAATGACCGGCTCAAACTCCATTTTTGCCCTCGCAAAACTTAGTTTGGAAAAGTTAGTTAATGTTTAATTTATGTTTAATTTATAATTTCATAGAATATCTGTCAAGCTCAATCTCTTCCGAGACCGTTCAAAAAAGTCCCCTCACTTTGTCCTGTCGAGTGATAACGAAGCATCCCTCGCTTCGCTCGGGACGGCGTCCCTCCTCACTTCGT
>JBMSAU010000105.1:0-4813 GCA_049414625.1 Thermodesulfobacteriaceae bacterium | reverse complement strand
CATTGATCAGTATTGTTCTTTTAGTCCTTTTAACCTTAAGTTCAATCTTTCTTCTTATCAAAGGATAAAAGTATTAAAGGCGTAAGGATTTTTTTGTTTGAAAATTTGGACTTGACTTTTTGATAACAACCTTTAAAATTAGTTTTTAAATAATCATAATAAGGAGGTGGGCCATGAAAGGATTGAGGGTGCTTTTGAGTGCAGCGGTTTTAGGAGTTTTTATGATTTCTCAAGTTTATTCTCAGGATGTGGAAAGGGGGAAGAGGCTTTTCAACGACCCCAAATTTGCTGGTGGGACGTCTGGTAAATCCTGCGCATCCTGCCATCCTGGTGGAAAGGGACTTGAAGGTGTAGCAGATAAAAAAGAATTTAAAATCATGGGGAAGACCTTGAATAGTCTTGAAGAGGCTATAAATCTTTGCATTGAGATGGGGCTTAAGGGTAAGCCAATTGACCCAAAGGGTAAGGATATGGCTGACCTTGTAGCCTATTTAAAGAGTTTGAAAGGAAAACCCGGTGAAGCTCCTAAAAAGAAAAAAGTCGAAGGTTGTTAAGGATGATAAATAGGGGAGCCGTGAGCAGGGTTCTATTGCTTTTCTCGGGGCAGCTCCCTTAAAAATTCTTCGAACATCTCAGGCTCAAGTGAGGCTATTTCCTTCAGCGGTTGCTCTCAACGTTTTCTATTAAGTAATCGCGTCAATATGGGCATAATCTAAAAACGAATTGAGGCTCGTGTAAAAACAATTTTTTCTATAACAGCCCCCTCGGGTCAGCTTGACTAAATAAAAAATAAAATGTTATAATTTCCCTTACTAAAGAAGGAGGACAATTATGGTAAAAGAGCTTTCGGTGTTCAAAGCAAAGGCAATTTTAACTGCGCTTGGGTTTGTCATTCTTCTTGCCCTGTTAAGTCAGGTCAGGATTCCGTTACCATTTACCCCTGTCCCGTTAACTCTTCAAACTCTTGGTTTACTTTTTATAGCGTACTATCTTCCCTTGCCTTTAGCCCTGGGGACCGTAGCTCTTTATCTAATGCTTGGCGCGATGGGGCTTCCCTTTTTTTCAGGGGGGAAAGGCGGGCTTTTAGTCCTTTCTGGTCCAACTGGAGGGTATCTAATCGGCTTCTTTTTTATGGTTTATTTTGTAGCCTTTGCAAAAGAACGTGGCCTGCTAAACAACCCTGCATCTGCCTTTTTTGTAGCTATAGTTGGGCATCTCCTCGTTTACCTCTTTGGAACGCTTTGGTTTTTAGCAGGATATTCTCAGCAAGGATTGGTAAATAATTTGAAAGAACTTTTAATCCTTACGGTTATTCCTTTTGTTCCTTCAGACCTTATGAAGTGTGCTTTATTCTCAGCTTTTGTCTTCACCGAAAAGAAGCTGAAAAGGGGCTAATCTATGAGGGTTCTTGTCCTTGGAGGAGGTGGAAGAGAGCATGCCCTTTGCTGGGCTTTAAAGAAAAGTGATAGGATTGAAAAGCTTTACTGCATCCCGGGTAATGGTGGTATAACCGAGGTCGCAGAAGTACCTTATGGTGTTGATTTAAAGGATTTTGAAAAATTGGCCCAATTTTGTAAGGCTGAAGGCATAGACCTTGTTGTCCCTGGTCCAGAGGAGCCATTAGTTAAAGGGGTAGCTGACGTTCTTCAAGAAAAGGGTATTAAAGTTTTCGGACCAAGTAAAAGCGCTTCTCAAATTGAGGGAAGTAAAGCCTTTGCTAAGGAGATAATGAGAAAGGCTTCCGTCCCTACTGCAAACTTTGCCGTGTTTGATGACCCAGAAAAGGCAAGGGCTTACGTTGAGAAAAAGGGTGCTCCAATAGTGATCAAGGCTGATGGTTTATGTGCTGGAAAAGGGGTCTTTGTTTGTGATACCTTGGATGAAGCCTATCAAGCGATCGAAAAGATTATGGAGGAGCGTATCTTTGGCGATGCTGGGAAGATGGTTGTTATAGAAGAAAAGCTAAGCGGTGAGGAGGCTTCTTTTATAGTTATTACCGACGGAGAAACCTTCAAGGTTTTACCTACCTCACAGGACCATAAAAGGCTTCTTGATAATGATGAGGGACCAAACACAGGGGGTATGGGGGCTTACTCCCCTGCGCCTTTGATCACGCCAAAATTACGGGAAGCCATATCAGATAAGGTCATAACTCCTATTCTCAAAATCCTTAAAAAGGAAGGATATCCTTACTTTGGTTTCCTCTATGCAGGACTCATGATCGTAAACGATATCCCCTATGTTCTTGAGTTTAACTGCAGACTTGGCGACCCTGAAGCTCAAGCTATCCTTCCAAGAATTGAAAACGACCTACTTGAAGTTCTAGAGTGGACATTTGAGGGCAAATTGGCTGAAGTAGAACTAAAAGAAAGTAAAGATTGGGCGGTCTGCGTTGTGATGGCAAGCAAGGGCTATCCAGGGTCATATGAAAAAGGAAAGCTAATTACTGGTCTTGATAAAGCTAAGGAGATACCCGGAGTTATAGTTTTTCATGCTGGCACTAAAAAAGAGGGAGACTCTTTTTACACGAATGGGGGCAGGGTTCTTGGAGTTACAGCGCTTGGAGAAACCTTGAGCTCAGCTATTAATAAGGCTTATCAAGCTTGTGGACTTATCCATTTTGACGGAGCCTTCTACCGCAGAGATATTGGGCAAAAGGCTTTCAAGCATCTTTCCAAGATTTAGCTTATAAAAACCACCTTTTTAAAATTAACCATCCCTGATAGATATACATCAGTTCCTCCTCTCTTCCCTACTCTTAGTTTATCTTCAACATTATAATATTTTAAACAGGTCCCACAGGAAAAGATTTCAACGCCTTTTTCTTCTAGTTTTTTTAAGATCTCTACCGCATAATCAACCTCAGTGGTAAGCTTAACTCCAGTGTTCATAAAAAAGATTCTTTGCGGTAGTTCCTCGCTTACAAGTAAGGTTTCAAGAAAGCCTTTCATAAGGATCTTGCCCAGCTCCTCATCCCTACCTATCGTATCGGTAGCAATGATTAAAAAGAGCTCTTTTGGCTTTTCTTCAACGCTAACCGGGCAGGTTATTTCACAGGATATATTTGGGCCTGTTCCTTTTTCAATTTTTAGCTCGTATACATCACCTTTCTTCATTACTTCAAGAAGCTTATGACCCTGGGCTGAAAGAAATTTTTTTATGTTTTCTAAGGAAGCTTCGCTATCGATTAGGACTGTTATAAGTTCGCCTTGATTTATTTCATCCAAAGCTTCTTTAGTGCGAATTACAGGTTGAGGACATGGCAAAGCCCTTGCGTCTACGGTTTTCATTAGGCTCAAACCTCCTCTTTTTTAAAAAATTTATCAGCTAACTACCCTAAAAACCAATAAATTTTTTCAATGAGTAGAGCTGAATTAATTGGTAATATTTTATCAAAACACTTTTAAAAAGATTGCCAACTACTCACCTCCTTGGGCTTTGAACTTACTTAGAGGGGGTTTGCTACGCTCGAGATAATACGCTTAAGTAATTCTTGAATATTCTTTTATTACCCCTTATAAAAAGTCTCGTTTCTCCTTGTGAAATTTCCTAAATATATTAAATTTAAGCTCTAACTTTAACAACCTAAGAGGGAGGGTTAAGATGTCGGCGAGGAACTTTCTTTTCACTTCAGAGTCTGTAACAGAGGGGCATCCAGATAAGGTAGCAGATCAGATATCAGATGCCATACTTGATGCCATCTTAGAGAAAGACCCTTACGCTCGAGTAGCCTGCGAGACTTTAGTAAACACTGGTATGATCTTAATCGCCGGAGAGATAACCACAGAAGCAAGGATAGATTATGCCACGGTGGCCCGTGGCGTCGTCAAAGAGATAGGATACAACCATTCAGACCTTGGGTTTGATTGGCAAACCTGTGCTGTGCTTATAAGCATAGATAGACAGAGCCCTGACATTGCTATGGGTATTGACCTGGATGGTGATATTGGTGCAGGAGACCAGGGATTGATGTTTGGTTATGCCTGCGACGAAACTCCAGATTATATGCCCATGCCTATCTGGTATGCTCATAAGTTAGCGATGAGGCTTGCTGAAGTAAGAAAAAAGGGAATTTTACCCTTTCTTAGGCCAGATGGTAAAACTCAAGTGACCATTAGATACGAAGATAGAAGACCTGTTGATGTGCATACCATAGTTATTGCTGCTCAACACGACCCTACGGTAACTTTGAAGGAGCTCCGCGAAGCCATCTATGAAGAAGTTATAAAAAAGGTGATTGCCCCAGAGCATTTAAAGCCTGATACTCGGATTATCATCAACGGGACGGGGAGGTTCGTCATTGGAGGGCCGCTTGCGGATTGTGGCATGACAGGAAGGAAGATCATTGTTGACACCTACGGTGGAAGAGGTCATCATGGCGGTGGTGCCTTCTCTGGTAAGGATCCAACGAAGGTTGATAGAACACCTTCTTACTATGCTAGGTATGTAGCCAAAAACCTTGTTGCCGCAGGAGTTGCTCGTGAGCTTGAGGTGCAGGTTGCCTATGCTATTGGGATACCAGAGCCTATAGCCATAAATGTGAACACCTACGGAACTGAAACCATTCCTGTTGAGAAGATTTTGGACATCATCAACAAACTATTCAACTTTAAGCCAAAGCACATGATCGAATACTTAGACCTAAGAAGACCTATCTACCGAAAAACAGCCTGCTATGGTCACTTTGGAAGGAACGAGCCAGAGTTTACGTGGGAAAGGCTTGATATGGTAGAAAAGATAAAGGAGCTTGCTGGGTTTGATAAGTAAAGGAGGCTAAAATGGAGTTTCATGTTAAAGACCTTTCTTTGGCTGA
>JBMSAU010000104.1:0-2347 GCA_049414625.1 Thermodesulfobacteriaceae bacterium | reverse complement strand
TCCACAACGGGTACCCAGCAAACCCTGAAAGCTTTGCATAGGTAAAATTATATCACTTTCCAAAAAAGTTTGTATTTTTAGAACAGCATCTTTTGAGGGCTTCTTTGTAGGAGTAGTTGTTAAGTATTTGAAAGAGCCAGAGGGTGATGATCAAAGCATCTTTGTATTTTTGTGATCTTCCTTCTTGAGGAAGTGGCTTACGAAAGTGTAAAGTTTTTTAATTTTAATTCACTTTTCCGCATAATCTTAGATTATATCCTACTCACCACTTTGTTCTGTTATGGATACGAGATGAACTTTAAAGTGTTTAGAAATGATCTTCAAAAGCCAATAATTTTTTAGATGGTCTCCACCTATTGGAGGATAAGGAAGACGAGAAGAAAGAAAGAGAATTCTAGTCATAGGATTTCCTTCGCGATGTTATTATTAAATGGTGTTTTTTGTACTTTAAACTTAATCCATCAATATAAGCAGGCAAGAACCATAATGACACAGTTTGAAATGGAGCTAAATCAAAAGTAGAAGAAAATAAAAGGGTAATTAACCAAGCATTAAAAATTGCTTTTTCTTTTGGTGTAGAAGATATACGTTTTATATTTTTATGAACAAAAAACAAGAAGGTAAAATATAATATGATACCTATAATACCTCCATAAGAAAATATCCTGCCTGAAAATGAAGTAATGTAACTGGTGAAGGCTTTTACACTTAATATTTGATCTACAATATTAATTGGCAAAAATTCCAAGTACAATAGTTCTTCTCCTAATCCACCACCTATTAAGAATTTTATTAATAATTCCATAGAAAAATCCAGATTTTTAAGATTTAAAAGAAAAATCCAGAAAGAGAAACGATCTGTAAAACTTACCGGTAAATGCTCGTATCCTTTTTCAATATTTTCAATTGTATATTTCATCATATGGATTAAATAATTGTCGGGAAATAATTTGAACGAAACAAAAATGAGAATAATGAAAATTGCAACAATAGGAACAATTATGTAAAAAGTATATTTAAAATTTTTCATTGTAAAAAGATAAAATAGCATAATGAAAAACACGATTTTTAAAATTGTTGTGGCGCTGAAAGTAAGAACAACAATTAAAAATAAACTAAAAAATAAAAATATCTTCTCTGTTCTATTCATGAAATTTGAATACAGAAGAAATAATGGAAAATAAATTAGAGCTAAATCAGTTCCTAAATGAGATGGTTCCGTATAAGAGGCGTAAATACGAGATCTTTCAGGAAATTTAGAGATTAAGTCGTAAAGAGATGAAATTAAAATTATCATGTAACTATATTTCAACCATACGAAAGCGCTATATTCGCTACTTCTATAAAAAATTTCTCTCAATAAAACAAAAATTGAAAATCCTATAGCTATTCCGATTAATGGTCTTAACAAATTATCTTGAACTTCGGATCTAAAGATAATATTAAAAAATGTGGAAAATAACAACCATACTATTAATATCAAAAATGTACTGAGCAAGTTGCTTTTCTTAAGCTTGAAGAAAATTAAGAAAAAAGGAATAAGAAATACAGAAAATATAGCAAAAAGGGATAAAGTTTGAACATGATCTGTCAAACCAATATTTTCTATTGGTATACCTAACAATAATTTTTCCATGGTTTTTATTTTGAAATCAAACTCTTAATTTGCCAATACAAAAATTGAACTTTTTCAAAAATACCTGCCACAGCGGCAATATATCCAATGATCTTTTTTATCTTGAATTTCCTATTTATCTTTATGCTAAAATCTTTTTCTAGCATCTTTATTTCTTTTAAAATTGCCAACATGCTCCTAGGATTATTACTTTTCCCACCTAACATCATCTCAATTTGATAACAATCAATATAAACTGGACGTATTTTAGGGACTACACTTAATACCCACGCATAATCTCCTACTATTTTGTATTTTTTATCGTAAGGAGAATTAAAACGAAAAAGCTTTGATGATATAATTGAACCAGAATGTGGAATACTAAATTCTTTCTTTAAATCTGATAAATCTTTAAGTTGATTATACCTATATCGTATCTTTCCCCATTTAGTTAAAAATACAATATTGCCATAAAGATAAATTGTATCCTCAAATTTCATTAAAGTGTTAATATAATGAATCCCTTTTTCAAGCCAGTCTTTTATTATTTTATCATCACTCCCAAGAAACACATAATAAAATCCCAATGCCACTCTTATACCCTTATTCATTGCATCGTAAATACCTTCGTCGGGTTCGCTGACCCAGTAATCTATATAATCCTCATACTTTTTTATTATATCAAGCGTCCCATCCTTTGATCCTCCATCTATTATAATATATTCCACATTA
>JBMSAU010000103.1:0-2627 GCA_049414625.1 Thermodesulfobacteriaceae bacterium | reverse complement strand
CTGGCCTCACCGCTAAAATGTGTTCCACTACCGTCTGCACCTATATTTTTTGTAAGACTTTCTCTTGGATGGAGGCTTAAACCTCCTCTCAAATAAACACTTAAATACCAAAATATTGCCCATGTATGTAATTTCCCTTTATAATTTAGAACCACTTGAGCCCAATAATCGTAAGAATTATTTAAATTAAAATCTTTTATCTGTTCTTTGCTAAGTGCAGTAATTTGTTTTTGAGGATTTCTTTCAAAAAATTTCCATGCCCTTTCCCAAGTTGCAAAACCCCAAGAGGAAGTTGGTTTTAAGAAGAAAGTATCTGGTAATCCTTCTTTTTTTATAGGAAACATATATCCAGATATATGCATAACCTTTTCCTTATCCTCATACTTACTTAAAGCTTCGTTCATATATTTTAAAAAGTAAGGACTTGTAAATGTATCATCTTCTACTACTATTATTCTACCATACTCATTAACTATTTTTGTAACTCCATCTATTATATTATTCGCAAGTCCCCAGTTTTTGTCTCTTTCTATTATTTCAATATTTTTAAAGCCTTTTATTGTTTTTAAATATTTTCTAACTTCTTTAACTTTTGGTTCATCTTTTTCTGTTTTTGGACCATCTGAAAATATAAAAAGCTGACTTTGTTCTGCATACATATTTTTTGCAGAGCTTCAACTGTCTGTTTTGTATGCCATGGACGGTTGTAGGTAAAGAGGACTATGAGTGCTAATTTCATTTTTTAATCTCCTTCACAGGAATTTTTAAATTTATATTAAAGCTATCCTTTTTCATTTTATCTTTTAAACAAGCTATTTATTTTATCAACTAACTTAAATACACTTTCTATACAATTGTCCATATTATAGTATTTCCACTCACCAAATCTACCAACAGTATATATGCCTATACTATCTAAATAATCTTTTATCTTAGTTACTGAATAATCATAATTTTGATCAAAAACAATATAAGCATGTTCTGATACATGATAATTGATAGGTTCTATTAAATAATCTATTTTTTTTCCATATTCAATCATAGTATCATAACTATATTCTCCAATAGCTTCGGTAATTGAGTAATTTGACTTTGGAATGAAGAAATTTCCTATGTGTATGATTCTATGAAATAGAATGTCTTGCGATGGATAATATGTCCACGTAAAAGGAATAGGTTTCGTTTTCCATAAAACCGTTGTTACTTTATTATATTTTAATTTCTCGGCTTCCTGGATAATTTCATACGGTGTATCTTTTAGTACCTTTGGCAGGATGTTCAAAGGCATTGTACTTATAACCAAATCATATTCATCTTTATCGTTTATAATCCATTTATTCCCAACTTTTTTTATACTTATAACCTCACAATTTGTTAAAATTTTCAGCCCCTTAGCTAAAGCTTCTATAAAAGTGTTTTGATTATTCGAGTTGGGATAAAAAAAAGTTTTGTGTGGCATATCATCTTCATTACCCTTAATTAATGCTTTAAAGAATTCCTTTTTATTTGGTATGGGCAATTTTCCTTCAACCCATCTATGGCTCATTTTAGACGGCTCCATTTTCCAAATTTTCCTATTGTACGGAATAAAATATTCGTTTGCAAGCGTTTCTCCAAATTTAGTTATAAACCACTCCTCTAAATTCTCAACTTCCTTATCTTCCGCACAGAAAAAGTCTCTTGTAATTCTGAAAGCTAAATCTTCGTTAAAATCTGCTATTTCTCTTATAGCATATTCTATTGGATAAGAAATGAAATGACCTGAAAAGTATATTTTTGCAACCCTCTTTACCTCATGCCATTCTTCTTTTGGTAGTATCTGGTTAAAAATAAAATCCATAACAGCTTTATTACGTGAATTTAAACAATGCCCACCAACAGTATGGTATGCCACTCCATCTACTGTTTTAGTTCTTGCTATCCCTCCTATGTGTTTATTTTTTTCATATATGGTTACATCATGAATTTTAGATAATAATTTTCCCGCAGTTAGTCCTGAAATCCCTGCTCCTATCACACAAATCTTCATTTTTTTATCCTCCTTTTAATGATAGATTTAATATTTTTAGGAATTTTTGAAGCTATAATCCTTAGCGTCCTTCTTCTAATATATGCAACAATATCTCTTGAAAATCTCAAATAATGTATATATTTTTTTGATGGTATGGTGAATTTTAAATGACAATAAACTAAATCAAAATATTCCTTTGAGATGTTCATTTCCTCAAGGAAATTAATAAATACTTTACTGTTTCTCCGATGACTATTAACTAAAAATTGATTTGATTCATTTGTTAGCTCTCTATTATTTTCTACTTTATATACTTTACTTTCTTCGTAGATATTCACCATTTTTACACTATTAGACAACTCATTTAAGGATATTAAGAAATGTTCAAATACGCCCCAATCATAAAATACGTATTTTTCTATACTTGATCTGACTTTTGGATTTTCTATAAATTTCTTATCAAAAAAAATTACATCAAAGCCACTTAATAGTCCTAATTTTCTATTTGGTGATTTGTTTCTAAATTCTTCTATTGATGAAAATATTATATGTGGATGAGACGTTCCAATATAGTTATCCTCGTAATGTTTTACGATTGTTTCAAAAAAATTTCTAT
>JBMSAU010000102.1:0-51288 GCA_049414625.1 Thermodesulfobacteriaceae bacterium | reverse complement strand
GTCTGTGAGTTAGTAAACATCATCGGTTTTTCTCAGCCAACTATTTCAAGGCACCTTCAGGTGTTAACAGATGCTGGGACAACCTCCTTTGAAAAATCTAAATTTTTCATCATCTACAAACTTTCCCCAAAGGAAGAGTTTGCTCAAAAAATTTTAACTGCTTTACTTAAAGAATTGAAAAAACAAGGTTTATACGATGAGATAATCTATAAAACTACACCAAATTCACAATTTTTATTCCAGAGCTTAAAAACCTATACTTTAAAGGAGGAAGAAAATGCTTAAAAAAGAGCTAAAGTATATAATATCTGCACTTTTGATATTTCTATTTTTCTATTTTTTACCCTTCGAAGAAAGGTTTTTACAAGGTTTAAAAGAAGCCGTATATCTTACCCATGAGTATGCAAGAGAACATGTGATCTTTTGTCTGATACCTGCGCTTTTTATAGCCGGGGCAATAACCACATTTCTTTCGTCAGCCTCTGTGATGAAGTATCTTGGTGCTAACGCCCCTAAATATCTTTCCTACCTGGTGGCAAGCGTTTCTGGAACAATTTTAGCAGTTTGTTCATGCACCGTGCTTCCTATTTTTGCTGGGATTTATTTAAGAGGTGCTGGCATCGGTCCTGCTACTACCTTCCTTTACTCCGGGCCGGCGATAAATGTCTTAGCTATAGTGCTTACTGCTAAAATACTGGGCTTTGACCTTGGGTTAGCAAGGGCACTCGTAGCCATTTTTGGGAGCATAATCATTGGTTTAGCCATGGAATTTATTTTTATAAAAGAAGAAAAAACAAGGCTTGAAAGCATTGAATTTGAGGAGGAGAAAGAAAGCCTTCCGCTTTACAAAAGAATTTCAGTTCTTGCTCTATTAACAGGTATTTTAGTTTTTGCAACCTGGGGTGGAAAGGAAGGAATAGCTTATACGATCTATTCCATAAAATGGTATCTTGTTTCCTTGTTTGCAATAATTTTAGGAATAGTTCTTAGTTTATGGTTTAATGTGTCGAAAATGAAGATTATTTTTACAATATTAGCTGTAATTATTTCATATCTTGTTATTTCTGAAAAAGAAATTTCATTCTTAATTGGGGTTTTAGGCTTTTCTTATGCGCTCTCAACAACCAAAGGCAAGATGTCAGAGTGGTTTCAAAATACCTATCTTTTAGCAAAGCAGATACTTCCACTTCTTTTCATCGGCGTTTTTATAGCTGGTTTATTTTTTGGAAGACCTGGGCATGAAGCAATCATCCCGTCTTCTTTTGTTTATGCTTTAGTTGGTGAAAATTCTATCTTTGCCAGTTTCTTTGCTAGTTTGATGGGGGTATTGATGTATTTTGCCACCTTAACCGAGGTGCCCATCCTTCAAGGATTATTGGGTGCTGGGATGGGATATGGACCAGCTTTAGCCCTTCTTCTATCCGGTCCAGCCGTCAGCCTACCAAGCCTTTTGGTTCTAAAGAACATTTGGGGTCCTAAAAAGACTTTAGTATACGGAGCCTTGGTATTGACCGTAGGTTCCATCTGCGGATACTTATTTGGTATAATTAGGGGATAAAAGCATAACAAAAAAACAAGGGAGGTGGAAGGATGAGAGTTATTAAAATTTTCGGACCAGGTTGTTTGAAATGCGAAACTCTATACGAAAATGTTGTTAAAGCCTTGGAAGAATTAAAGATGGAAGCTCAGATAGAGCACATCAAGGACTTAAAACAGATGGCTCTCTACGGAGTATTTAAAACACCCGCCCTTTGGGTTGATGGAAGTTTAGTATCCCAAGGAAAGGTGCTTTCGGTTGATGAGATAAAACAGATCTTGACTACTTAGTTTTTTCTTTAGCTACGAATTCTATTCCAGCATTAAAGGCTTCCAAGTTGGGGGCAAGGAGTCTTTCTTTGTCCCCTTTTAGCATCTTTTTTAAAGCCTCCTCGATATATTTTTTGTCAAAAGGCTTAAGAGTTGCCCAAAGAGCACCTACAGCGACAATGTTCGCAAGCTGAGGATATCCAATTTTTTCTGAAAGAGAATTCATTGGAATTCTTAAAAGCCTCTTTCCTTGGTTATGCTTATCATCTTTAAGAATTACCTCTTCCGGTATCAAGTCCGAATTTAAAATAGCAAGTCCCTTCTTTTTTAATCTTGGCATGAATTTTAGGTAAGAGGGAAGGTTTAAAAGCACTAACACATCAGGCTCCTTAACTACTGGAGAGGCTATTTCAGTTTGGGAAATAATTGTTGTGCAATTGCAAGTTCCTCCCCTCATTTCAGGACCGTATACAGGAAGGAAGGTGGCATGATAACCAGCAAAAACTCCTGCTAAAGCAAAAAGGTTGCCAGCAAAGAGTATTCCTTGCCCGCCAAAGCCGGAGAATATTATCTCAATTTTAGAATTCTTCGCTTTTTTCCTCACAAAGTCTCCCGAAACACCCCTAAGGGGAAGATTTCCGTTAGTTTATCCACATATTTTGTTGCAGAAACAGGGTCCATCTTCCAATTTATAGGGCAAGCTGAGAGCACCTCAACATAGCCAAAGCCCTTATTCTCAAGCTGAGCTAAGAAAGCCTTGGTTATAGCCTTTTTTGCTTCGATAACTCTCTTAGGGTTGTTGACTGCTACCCGGGCTGCGTAAGAAACCCCTTCAAAGTTAGACAAAATTTCTGCCACCTTAAGAGGGTAGCCGTGCTCCTCTGGTTTTCTTCCAAATGGGGTTGTGGTTGTCTTCTGTCCGATAATGGTAGTAGGGGAAGCCTGCCCTCCGGTCATGCCATACACAGTGTTGTTGATCATAATAGCCGTAATCCTCTCACCACGAGAAGCTGCATGAAGACTATCTCCAAGCCCTATGGCCGCAAAGTCACCATCACCCTGATAAGTAAAAACTATAAGGTCAGGTCGAGCCCGTTTTATACCAGTTCCAACAGAACAGGACCGACCGTGTGGAGCTTCAACCATGTCTACATCGATGTAGTTATAGATAAAACAAGCACATCCAATGGAAGCAATGCCTATCGCTCTTTCCTTTATATTTAGCTCATCGATAACCTCACAAAGTATACGATGAACAAGGCTATGATGACATCCTGGACAATAATGAAAATTAGTTCTTTTTAAACTTTTAGGGAAACGAAATAAACTTTCCTTAAGCATTTTTTGATCTCCCTTTCAATATCTTCAGGAAAAGGAAGGACACTTGGAGGATAGAATTTGGATATTACTTCAGCCTTACCACAAACTGAGACGATGACATCTTCAACCATTTGCCCGCAGTTTAGCTCAAGAACGAGGATCTGTTTAAGAGAATTGTTTTTTTCAAAAATGCTTGATAAGGCTTTTTTAGGAAAAGGAAAAAGAGTGATTGGTCTAAAGTATCCTACCCTGTAGCCTTTTTCCCTAAGCTTAAGAACACTTTCCTTAGCTATCCTTCCCATTGACCCAAAGGCACAAACCAAAACCTCTTCGTTCCCATCTAAAATGCTTTCAAAACGAACCTCTTTTTCCATTTGCTTGTATTTCTTTTTTAATTTTAGGTTCCTTTCGGCAAGCTCAACAGAATCTAAAAAAAGGCTCTTTATAATCCTAGATTCTCTTCCTTTAGCTCCTGTTAAAGCCCAATCATCCTTAGGTATGCTTTTAATGTTTAGCTTTTTTAATACAGTTGATTCTTTCATCTGCCCCAAAATAGCATCCATGAGTATCATCACTGGGTTCCGATATTTGTCAGCAAGCTCAAAGGCTTTAGCCGTGAACTCGTAGGCTTCTTGACAGCTTGCAGGAGCAAGCACTAAAAACTTTCCGTCACCATGGCCAGGAGCCTTTACTGCCTGAAAATAATCTCCTTGAGAAGCTTCTATCCCCCCAAGCCCCGGACCACCCCTCATCACATTAACGATCACGCAGGGTAGCTCAAGGGCTATAAGATAGGAAAATCCCTCGCTCATCAAAGAGATTCCCGGACTTGAAGAGCTTGTCATAGCCCTTTTTCCTACTGCGCTTGCTCCAAGGACCATGTTGATGGCTGAGGCTTCGCTTTCTGCTTGGACAAAGACCCCTCCTCTTTTGGGTAATTCAACAGACATTATCTCAGGAATTTCATTCTGAGGGGTGATAGGATATCCAAAATAACACTCGCATCCCCCTTCAAGAGCCCCAAAGGCAACCGCCTCAACTCCTTTGATCAAAACCCTATTAGTCATCCCCTACCCTTTCAAAAACCACATCAGGACACATAAGATAACAGACCCCACAAAGGTTGCATTTCTCGGGATGTTTAAAGTAAACTACCTTGTATCCATGAAGGTTTCTCTTGTCAGAAATGGCAAGAGCCTTCTTTGGACAAAAGGCTACACAAAGTCCGCAGCTTTTGCACCTTTCTTCGTTGACCTTAATCTTCACATGAAAGCCCAAACTTCTTTAGAAAACTGCTCTAATGTCTTTCTATCTTCAACATTAAAGACTTTATGTTCTTTATCCTTTAATATTTGTGAAATAAGACCACAGAGAACCTTTTTAGGTCCTACTTCTACGAATATCTTTATGCCTTTTTCATACATATACTCAACGGCGGATATCCATCTAACTGGGGATACAATCTGCTTAGTCATCACTTCAAAAATGCTCTCTGCTGAAGTTTCTTCTTTTCCGGTTACTGCGCTAACAAATGGGATCTTAGGTTCAGACCAATGTAAGGTTTTTAAGAATTCGGTAAAAACCTGTTGCGCTCTTTCCATAAGAGGTGAATGGAAGCCTGCACTTACTTTAAGCCTTACAACCTTTGCCGAGAGAGCTTTGGCCCTTTCTGCTACCTCAGTTAAATAGGGCTCTTCACCGCTTATAACAAATTGATTAGGAGAATTGTAATTAGAAATAACCACAAGCCCTTCCGCGGATTTCACAAGTTCTTCAAGCTTTTCTAAAGAGAGATTGATGACCGCATACATTCCGGAGGGCTTACTTGACCCAACTTCCCCCATCACCCGTCCACGGTCCTTTACTGCTAAAAGAGTCTCCTCCAAAGTTAAAACCCCGGCGGCATATAGAGCGCTAAACTCCCCTAAGCTATGTCCTGCTACAAAACGAAGTTTAGACAAAATTTCTCCAAATTGATTTTTAATCACTTCAAAACAAGCAATATTCACAGTTGTAATACAAACTTGCAAATTTTCTGTCTTGGTTAATTCTTCCAACGGTCCTTCAAAGGACAAAGCTTTAACTGGAATTCCCGTTATTTTTTCTGCCTTTTCAAAAATTGTTTGAACTTCAAGGTAATTTTCATAGAAATCTTTACCCATTCCTAGGTATTGAGAGCCTTGTCCCGGGAAGACAAAGGCAATCATCTTATTCTTCCTCTTCCGTAATCTTTTCTGGAATGATCTCTTCAAACTCCTTAGAAATTTTCAACTCGTAGTCCTCTGGTGGGAGAAGCTCATCAAGCTCGGAGGGGTCAGAAAGTTCAACTTTGATGAGCCAACCCTCATCGTAAGGGTCTTCGTTGAGAATATCAACATTGTCTAAGACTTTTTCATTTACGGAAATAACAGTGCCAGAAACTGGCATTGCAAGGTCGTACACTTCTTCAACTGTTTCAAGGCTTCCAAAAATATCCTCTTTTTCAAACTCCTCTCCTTCTTCTGGGAGGTCTATGTTTATTATTTCCTCTCCTTTTGCAGAGAAAAACTCAGTAATCCCAATCTTAGCTTGCTTTTTTTTCTCCTTTTTTACCCAAAGATGGTTCTCAGAGTAGAGTCTGTCGTCAAGTATCCGCATGCGAACCCCCTTAAGTTAATTTGAAGTTCTAAAAATTGTTAAAGGTCTTTTATAAACTCTTTTTTGAGTTTGACAAGAGCTTAAATGAAAATTCTATTCGCTCTTTTTTATTTGGGATAAAACCTTTTCTTGTAGTCTTTTATTTAACCTTATAGCCCAGGCTAAAACAGTAGCTACAGCATAATAAAGCTCAGGTGAAATGGGCTTGTTAAGCTCGAGTTTATAAAGCTCTTTTACAAGCTTGTGGTCTTCCTTAATAGGTATGTTGTGTTCCCGAGCGATCTGTAAAATGAGCTCTGCTAGCCTACCCCTGCCTTTTGCTACAACCTCTGGTGTCCCCTTTTCTACTTCATACTTTAAAGCAACGGCTATCTTTTCTTCTTCCTTCATCTAGAATTTATTGTCCCTTTATCTTGCTAAAATTTTTCATTACTATTATACTTTTCGAAAAGAAGAAATCATCCAAAAGGAGGGTTTTATGGGCAAGATTACCTTGTCGGTGATTAAAGCAGATATTGGAGGATATGTGGGGCATTCCTCAGTTCATCCTGAAGTCTTGCAAAGAGTAAAAGAGGTGTTAGAAGAAGCCAAAGGTGATGGCAAAATAATTGATGTTTCTGTGCTTTCCTGCGGAGACGATATTGCTTTGGTTATGACTCATACCAAGGGCGTTGACTCTCTAGAAATCCATGAGCTTGCTTGGAATGCCTTTGTGGCAGGCACCGAAGTGGCAAAGAAACTAAAAATGTATGGCGCAGGGCAAGACCTTCTTAGCGATGCCTTTTCTGGTAATGTAAAAGGCATGGGTCCTGGTGTTGCAGAAATGGAATTCGTAGAGAGAAAAAGTGAGCCGGTGATCGTCTTTTTTGCAGATAAAACTTCACCTAGCGCCTGGAACCTCCCTCTTTATGAGATGTTTGCCGACCCGATGAACACCGCTGGCTTAGTCATCGACCCTTCCATGCACGACGGCTTTATCTTCGAAGTTTTTGATGTGTATAGCGGCATGTCAATCCAGCTTAAAGCACCTGAAGAGCTCTACGACCTTCTCGTCTTCATTGGAGCGACAAGTAGGTATTGCGTGAAAGCAGTCTACCGCAAGAAGGATGGAGAAATTGCAGCCGTTGCTTCAACTCAGAAGCTCTCTCTTATAGCTGGAAGGTACGTAGGTAAGGATGACCCGGTTCTTATTGTTAGATGCCAGAGCGGTTTCCCAGCAGTAGGAGAAGCACTTGAACCCTTTGCCAGACCTTGGTTTGTTGAGGGATGGATGAGGGGCTCGCATGTTGGTCCCTTGATGCCGGTATCGTTTGCTCAGGCAAAGCCAACAAGGTTTGATGGACCACCTCGAGTAATTGCCGCTGGTTATCAAATTTGTGAAGGGCAACTCATCGGTCCCGCCGACCTCTTCGATGACCCTGCCTTTGATTATGCAAGACAAGAGGCAAGCATAATGGCGAATCTCTTAAGACGCCAAGGCATATTTGAACCGCACAGACTGCCTCCAGAAGAAATGGAATACACTACTCTTCCCAAGGTTTTAGAAAAGCTTAAGGACCGTTTTAAGCTCGTAGACGAAAAGAAGCCCAAATTTTTCACAGAGGGTGAGGTTGCTGAATAATGCACATTCCCCATTACAACATCGTTTTAGACCCAAAGGATTTCACTTTAAATGATGCCTTTAACTTTAGATGTTATAAAGGAATCGTTTGCTTCAATAAGTGCTGTTATGATGTGAAGCTAATATTAACTCCCTACGATTTTCTAATACTTCGGACCTATCTTGGTTTGAGTACTGAGGAATTTGTTGAAAAGTACGCTGAAGTTTACATCGGCGAAGTAACACAGCTACCAACTGTTTCCGTGAACATGTTACCCATCGATTATGCTTGTCCCTTCCTCGATAAAGAGGAGGGGTGCAAGGTTTATCCAGCACGCCCAAGCTCCTGCAGGTTCTACCCCTTAGTTAGATATTTTGCTATTTTGGAGAATGGAGAAAGAGTTGAAGTCTTTAAAATCTGGAGAGAAACTCATTGTAAAGGGCACTATGAAAACCGTCCGATTACTGTCCAAAACTATCTGGAAGAACAAGGTTTAATTCCCAACTACATTTACTTTAACGACCTCTGGGGTGAGATTGTTGCCCAACGCCAAAAGATAAAGGATATCCCCTTAACTGGAGACCTTTTAGAGGAGATATTTCTTTTAGCCTACGACCTTGACACCTTAAAAGAAGTTATCAAGGAGAATGAACATCCTGCCTTTACTAAAGGAGATGCAGAGCTCCCAGCCGAGAAACTTTTAGAAAAAGGGCTTATCTACATAAGAGACGAATTACTTAAAGAAGAAAACTTTAGGTTTTAACATGAAGTTACTTCGTGAACCTCAATCTGAGATAAACATTATCCCACTTGTTGACATTGTGCTTGTAATTTTGATAATTTTTATGATCACAGCTCCTCTCATGACAGCTGGCATCGAGGTAAATCTCCCTCAAACAAAGGACTCTCCTCTCAGTAGTCAGGAAGCCGAGCCCCTCAGGATTACTATCTTTAAAGATGGAACGATAAAGGTCTCAGGGGAGATGATGAGCCTTAACAAACTCTCAGCTTGGCTTGCAGAGGCTAAAGAAAGAGGCGTTATTAAAGAGGTTCAAATAGAGGCAGATAGAGAGGCAAACTACGGTGTTGTAGCCAGAGTTTTATCTGAGGTAAAAAGGGCAGGCTTTACCCAAGTAGGTTTACTAACTATCCCTGAATGAAATGCAAGCCCTACTATCTGCAGGATTTTCTTTAGTTATTCATCTTCTATTCCTAACTTTACTTCTTCTTTCTGCTTATACTTTTAAAAACAAAGAACAAGAAGAGGTTAAGGTTTTACTTCTTGAACCACAAACCAAAGAATTGCTCACAAACGCTCTACCCTCCCTACCCTATTCCTTAGACAGCCCACAAACTCAAATTAAAGAAGAGAAACCTCTAAAAAAGGTTATTCCAAAAAACGATGTTCCAAAAGAAATAGCTAAAAAAGAGAAAGTTCTTACCACAAATGAAGAAGAATTTTTAAAGCGGAAAATTCAAGCCTTAAAACAAGAAAAAAATAAAAGTAAAGAGCTAGACCTTACTGAAGAAGAGTTAAACTACTTACAAAGTCGTTTAGCAAAGCTTAAAAGGGAAGGCGAAAAAAGCTCCCCGCAATCTACGGCCGGCGGAAAAACAGGTTTACAGGCTGAATCCTCGGCTTCTATTCCGAGTTCTTCCGCAAAATTATCGACCGAATTTTTAATCCTTGTTAAAAGAAAGCTTCAATCTAACTTTGAGCTACCTATTTATCTTAGAGCAAGGTCTGAGCTCAAGGCCAGAGTTTTAATCGAGGTTGATAGCTCTGGGCAGATTTTAAGCTATCAGTTTCTCCAAGCATCGGGAGTTAGCGAATTTGACCGGGCGGTTGAGAGATGTATAAGATTATCAACCCCTCTTCCCGTTGATAGAGCAACCACAATAATTGTAGAATTTTACGGGACTGGAGTAGGAAAGGTCTCTTAGAGTTTGAGTATTTCTCTTAAGTTTGAAATCAGAACTTCATTCTCCTCTGGAAGCCCGATGGTGATACGAAGACAAGTGGGAAATCCGTAAGCTTTAAGTGGTCGCAAGAGTATCCCTCGGTGAAGCAATTCTTGATAGATGGCATCGCATTTTTCTCCAAAGTCAACCATGATAAAGTTTGCCTGAGAGGGATAAACCCTAAAACCGAACTTGGTTAAGATTTCGGTTAGATATTTTCTACCCTGCAAAGTTAGGTCTATGGTTTTGCGAAGATGCTCTTCATCTTCAAGAGCAGTAAGCCCAGCAATCACCGCTAACGCATTAACATTGAAAGGTTGTCTAACCTTTTCAAGCGTGGTAGCTATTTCCTCGGAAGCTATCCCGTAGCCAAGCCTTAGCCCAGCAAGACCGTACGCTTTAGAGAAGGTTCTTAGGATCAGGGCAGATTTTCTTTTTTTAAGAAATTCAAGTCCTCTTGGGACGAACGGGTCATCTATAAACTCTCCATAGGCTTCATCTATCACTAAGAGCACATCATCCTTCAAGTTTTCTAAGAACTCATACCATTCTTCTCTGCTTAGCGTTAAGCCCGTTGGATTGTGAGGATGGTCAAGAAATATGGCTTTAATCTTCGAGGATAACGCTTTGATTATGCCCTTTAAATCATGCTTTAGCTCCTTTGTCAAAGGGACCTCTTTTATTGAGACTCCGTATATGTGGGCAAACTTTTCATACATTAAGAAGCTTGGCTTAGAGACTATGATTTCGTCTCCTTCAGAAAGATAGGCTTTGAAAACAAACTCTATGACCTCGTTTGAGCCGTTGCCGAGGACAACCTGAGTTGGTAAAACACTCCAGCGTTTAGCTATGGCTTCTTTGAGAGTAAAATAGCTTGCTTGAGGGTATAGGTGAATTTGTGAGAGATGTTCTTTTAGAGCTGATAACACTTTTGGAGAAGGACCAAGTGGGTTTTCGTTAGAGTTAAGCTTGATAATTTTCCCGGTTATACCAAATTCTTTTTTTACCTCTTCAAGACTTTTCCCTGGAGGATAAGGAACAAGTCCTTGAAGATGTTTTTTAGGGATAGGCATAGTGTTCAATCATTATAGTATAAAAATTTAAAAAATCTAACCATCCTTAGTGGTCCCTAAGGTCCTTATGCAGCCTCATGGTTCTTTTTAAAGTTCGCCCTTCACAGAATTTTTTCTCCTTTAACATACTAAGGAGTTGCGAGGTATCCCTTCTCGAAGACCACTCTGAATTTAATGCAGGCTATACTCTTTGAGCTTTAAAAGATTTGAAAGTTTAAACCGAAAGACTAACTCTGCCTTTCTCAAGCCTATCAAACTCTCTTATAAATTTATGACGAGTGATGACCTTTTAGAAGCGGAGCTAAGAGGTAAAAAAAATTACCCGAAACCATGGCATAGCTTGCATAGGTTCAAGTGAGGAGTGATTAAACGGTAGCAAAGTTTGTTATAGCTGTTACAAAGTAAAGAGCTTTAAAGTCTTTACCAAAGCTTCTTTGCGAGGGCTACGAGCTTGAGGTAGAAGGTCGGCTGATAAGAAAATACTTAAAGATAGCTCTAGAAAAAGGTTCTTGTAGTTATGCCCCATAAAACTTCACCTCAGGTTGCATTATGCCAAAGAGAGGGATATAAAAGTTTAAACTATTCTTACGAAATTGATTTTTTTTATTATAGAGAAAATTGTTATTGGCTAATCGGTTATCCTCAAAGACTTATATAAATAGGGGCTCGCCATTTCTTATAGTTTTTATTAAATTAAAATATATAATTGAAACATCTTTGGGGAGTGATGGCGGTGGAAAATTATGACTCTTCTTTTTTATATCTTTCCTTCTTTAACTTAAGGAAACCTCCTTTTAGCCTTATGCCGGACCCACGGCTTTTTTTCCCATCAAGGAGACATCTGCAGATCCTTGATATCCTCAAGTTTTCCCTCCTTCAAGGAAGCCTAATTTCGGTTATCGTGGGTGAGCCTGGGGTTGGTAAGACGCAGGCTCTTCTTACACTTCTTGAAAGGCTCCCGCTAGATAGCTATCATAAGGTTGAGATTTTAAACCCCGCGTTAAGCTCGGAAGAGTTTCTAAAGAGTATTTTTTGGAGTATGGAGACCTCTCCCCACGCTCGGGGTGACATCTCTCACCATGTCATGCTTAGCCGTGCAAGCTCCGAGGGATCTCAAGGAGTGAGCCCCATTGGAGTGTTAGAAAGAAAGACTCTGGGTGACATGGTTGAAGGGGAGACCCCTCGCGCAAACGATATGGCTTTCCAAGATTTAGGATTAACAAAGGACTTGGTGTTAAAATTTCTAAAACAAAAGCTAATCGAACTTAAGACAAAACAAGCTAAGCTTCTTCTCATCATAGATGAGGCTCAGCTTTTGCCGGATGAAACTTTAGAAGAGCTAAGGCTAATTACCAACCTTAACGAGGGGACGGATCCGGCAATTCAAATCTTACTTATCGCACAACCAACCCTGCGAGAAAGGCTTGCAAACCCAAAGTTTTTACCTTTAAGACAAAGGATTTCTGTATTTGAGGAGCTAAAACCCTTGGATAAGGAAGAAATTTTGCCCTATCTATGGTTCCGTATAAATCAGGTAAGCGACCGACCAGAGATAAATTTCCACAAAAACATCTTAAGAACCCTTTATAAGTCCTCAAGAGGCATTCCAAGGCTTATCAACAAACTTATGGACCGCGCGCTCTTCATCGCCTACACAAAAGGAGAAAGAGTTATAAATAAGAAGCATCTAAAAGAAGCTAAGGCAACCTTTGAAAACCTAATAATATAAAAGGTAATCCATGATGTGTCTTGATTTTTAAATTAAACTGAGTAAGATTTTTTAAAAATGAGAGAAAGTTTTAAAAATTACATTTTAAAACCGACCTCTAAAGGCTTTTTTGAAGGTGTGGCCTTTAAAGGTAAGCCGGGCAAGCTTGTGTTCGAAGAGTATCCTTCCTTTACTATAGAAGACCTTAAGGGAAAATATGTCTATCTTATCCTAAAACCAAAGACCTTCTACTTTGAAATCTACCGAGTAAACATACCGGTATTTAATAAGCAGGCTATGACCTTAAGGTTAAGAGACCGAATAGATACCCAGGGCTTCTTGACCGGACCATACAAGCTTTTTTGGCAGGTTTTAGAAAAAACAGACACACTTTACACTGTTTTTTTGCTTGCTATCCCTATAAACGAATTTGACCCAATTGTTATTCCTCTTAAAGAGGTTGCAAAAGCTAGAATTAAGTTCATTACCTTTTTACCCTTTTTGCTTGCAAGGCTTTCAAGTAATGAACCCCTAATCATCGTCCATAAAGAAAAGGAAGGATTATGGCTTACCCTTGCAGAAAAGGCTATACCTTACTATGTAGAATTTATCCCTATTGATGAAATGGTAGGTATTGATTATGCTACATTGAGCTCCCGTATCAACTTTTTCCAAAGGCTTTACCGGGCTGATACCGGAAGGGAGGCTAATATCGTATCGGTGACCTCATTTGAATTAAAAGAAGGTTTAGAAGGCGTCGGCTCTCAAAACATTTCTTTAGTTGAAAACTTTAACCTCTACTTTACTATCTTTGAATTATCTCATAAGTTTAACCTACTTTCTGAAGAAGAGCTTTCAGTCTTAAAGTTTATGGAGATGAACAAAAAATTAGCCTACGGCATGTATGCGTTATCCATATTCTTTCTTTCTCTCTTTTGTGCCTTTTGGTATTCAAATAGAAACATTGAGCGAGAGATAAGCCACAAAGAGGGATTGATTATCCAAAGCATTAACCAACTGTTAAGCCAATATCCATCGGAAAAAATCAAAGAATTTCAAAATTATGTTCTGCAAAAAAAAGAAGTTAAAGACTATCCTTCTGTGAGCGAGATACTTTATAATTTAGCAAACCTTGATACAGATTATACAGTAAGCGAATTAACGGTTGAACGAGTAGGCAAGGATTATCAAATTAGTGTCCAACTTGAAAAAAAGATCGAGCCTGAAGGTATAACCAATTTTTATCAAAATATTTTGAATAAAATGGGTAGCTTTATAATCATAAATAACAGTACAAATCAATATAACGTAGAAAATAATACTTTTAGCCTACATATCCAAGGGATAATAAAGCCAAAGAAGTAGAAAGGATATGACTAAGAATTTAATCAAACAAGAAGTTTTAAGGTACTACAAAAAGGAGTTTTATCTGTGGTTCGGAGCAGTGTTATTATTAGGAGTTAGCCTAACTTTAAGTATAAAGGAGTATAAGAAATTAACAATTAACCTGCAGAGCAAATCAGCAGTGGAAGAAAGTTATTACAAATTATCCAAGGAGATTGTGAAACTAAAAGAAGGATTAAAAAGGATAAATTTAAAGGCTACTCAAACAATGATTAGTATACCATTTAGCGGAACATATGACTTAAGAGATTTAAACAAAACAATTCTTTATCTTAAAACTCTTACTCAATCAGATGAAAGTTTTTTAATAATACGAGAGTTAAAATTGATAAGGGAAAACGATATACCTAAACTCAAAATAATTGGGGAAATTGTAGTATTTCAAAGTGGAGAGTCCTAAAGGGTGGTATGAAGTTTACGCTTAACCTGTTTCAAAAACTCGTTTTAATTTTCTGGGCTCCAGCTTTAATCTACATTCTTTTTATGGTTTACCTTCCCATAAAATATGTAAAATATTATCCAAAATCTCAGCTAAACTTACCAGAAGAGCATAAACAGTTTTTAAGAGCTGTTCAGGAGGTTGAAACTTCAGCTAAACCTAAAGAAGTAGAATTAGCTGTCTTAAAGACTAATCCTTTTTACAAAGACTCTACAAAGTTAGGTAATGCAGATACTCAATCTTTACCTAAAACTATTCTGAGATTGTCAAGCATAATTGAGACACCTGAAAGAAAGATATGTATAATTAACAATAAACCCTATTATGTAGGAAGTGTAGTTGAAGGGTATAAAATTTATAGAATAGGAGAATACTATGTTGAGCTTAAGGGACCTAAAGGGTTGGTTAAGCTTGAGGTTGGGGGCGTTTTGGCTCTTTAGCCTTTTTATTTTCATTTCCTGCACGGCTAAAGTGCCAAGTTTAGAAACAAAAGAAGCCTACTATAAATGGAGGGAAATTTTACAAAACCAAACTACCCCACAACCAAAGGAAGAAAGAAAAGAAGAAAGGTTTGAGCTTAAGCCAAAGTTTATTCCGGCTTCTCCCTTACAAAAGCGGATAAATGTAGCTTTTCATCAGGAATACTATGAAAACATCCTTACTTTCTTAAGTATCCAAGCAGGGCTTAGCTTTATCCTTGACCCGGAGGTAAAAAAAGTCATTCCTGAGGATAAAGCAAGGCTATCTTTTCAGTTTGTAAACCAACCTCTGGAAGAGGTTATAAAAATGGTCTGCGAGGTCTTGGATGTATATCCAAAGATTGAAAGAGGGGTTCTATACATTTTACCCTATGAGGAACGAATCTTTAATCTTGGTTTTCTGCCTGTGGTAAAAGAAAGCAGAGCAAACCTTGGTGGCGATGTTTTAGGCAACATCGCAACCATTGCAGGCGGAGGAGGAACCTTAACTTCCCCCTTAAGAGGAGAATTTTTTGTCTCATCGGAACTTTCTCGAAGCTATCTAGAGGTCTATAAGAACCTTGAAGAAACTGTGAGGGGTATGTTGTCTGAATCTGGTATCTATCAATTAAACCTTTCAGCTGGTATTTTGTATGTTAAGGATAGACCAAGAAATGTTAGAGCAATAGACAGGTTTATTAGAGAATTTTCGGCAAAATATAGGAAACAAATTGTTCTTGATGCCCAAATTGTAGAAGTGGAACTAAATAAAAATCATAATCTTGGGATAGATTGGTTTGAAATCACCAACTATCTAATGGGAAATAACAGGGTATCATTTAACACCCTTGACTTAGGTATAACTACGAGCACGGACCAGCCCTCCGTAAGCTTAACCATAAGCGGGCAACCTAATGTTAGTATCTTGTTAAACCTTCTTAAACAATACGGAGAGCTCAAAGTCTTACAGAATCCTAAGCTCAGGGTTTTACATTCTCAACCAGCCATAATAAGCGTTGGCACAACTTTTTCTTACATAAGAGAATTCAAAAGGGATATAACAACCGATCCTATTACACCAGTTATTACTTACACCACTCAAACTTCATCAGTGTTTGATGGAATTTTGCTGGGTATCGTGCCCTATCTTTCAGATAATGAAGACATATATCTACACATTGTCCCTATCAAAAGCGAATTAGTCGAGTTAAAGGATGTAAGGTTTGGAGTTGATTACTTTATTACCCTTCCTACTGTAAATCTAAGAGAGATGAGCTCTATTGTAAAGGCAAGACCAGGGGACTTGATAGTAATAGGAGGGCTAATCTTAGACAGGCAAAAGAACACCGAAAGACGGGTTGCAATACCTCTGCTTGAGAACATCTTTCGTTCTCAAGAACGCGGGAGTAAACTTTCAGAGCTTGTAATAGTAATAAGGGTGATGGTAGACTGATGAGCAAGCTTGGTGAAATCTTAGAAAAGTTAAGAGAAAAAAAAATTGAGCAAACAGCATCTTCTAGAAATATATTTGAACATCATATTAAAGATAATTCCTATCAAAGAAAGAAAAACATAGCTCTTCAAATATTGGTAATTCTTCTCTTTTTTAGTTCAGTAATTGGAGGTTATTTGACGATAAAAATATTAGAAAACTTTGTATCCATAAAGAAGAACAATTTAAGACAAAAAGAAGCTCTCATTCAAGGAAATGTTTTAACAAAAGCAAAAGTAGCCTTAAATGCAACACAGATTAACATGGAAGATACAAGAAAAGAAAATGTCATAGCTAATAAAACAACCAAAATTGCAATAGATATAAATACAACCAAAACAATAACTCCTCCTAAAACAACAACTCCTAACAAATTTCCTACAGAAGAAGTAAAAAAAGAAATAGAACCAACAAAGAAGACTAAAGAAAAGCTTCTACTTGCTAAAAACCCTCATACAGCAAGACCAGAGGGATATTCTGCTGTGTATTCTCCTCAAGAAGGTCCGCCCATACTTCGGAAAGAGGGCTTGTTGAAAAATCTCCTTTTAAACGCTGAAGAAGAGGTTGCAAAGGGAAACTATCACTCGGCTAAGGTTTTCTACGAAAAATACTTAGCGTATAGGCAAGAACCTGAAGTTTATAACAACTATGGAAGCGTTCTCTTTCTGCTTGGGGATTATGAATCAGCAGAAAAAGCCTTTGCTAAGGCCTTATCTTTACGACAAGACCCGACTTTCAAACTTAACTTGATTATGACTAAGCTAAAACTTAATCAGTATGATCTTGCCTGTCAAATGTATAGAGAATCACAAACAGCTTTAGAAAAGTTTGAGGTGGCAAGCTTGATTGAGGAGATCTGTTCTTCGAGGGGATTTTAATCGTGGAAAGAAAACCTCTTGGTCAAATTCTAAAGGAAAAGGGCTATCTCACGGACCAAGCTTTAAACTTTGCCCTTCTTGAACAAAAGGCAACAGGAGAAAAGCTGGGAGAGATCCTAATCAGAATGGGTATTACCACCGATTTAGAGATAGCAGTAGCACTTGCAGAGCAGTCAAACCTCCCCTTTGTAGACCTGACTTTTATCCAGCCTGATTATAAGGCTCTATCTCTCATTCCTTACAATTTTGCTATCAACAACTTAGTCTGCCCCTTTGCTCTTGAGGGAGATAAACTTAAAGTAGCGATTTCTGATCCTTTTAATCATCATCTGATGACCGCTGTTTATAGGGTGGCTGGAAGGCAAATCGAATTTTTCATTTCTGGACAGAAGAGTCTGCAAAAGACTATATCACAATTCTACTTTTTCAAAGAAAACCCTATTGAAGAGAAGATCTTTTCTTTGGTTGAAAGGTTACGCCTTAATCCTGAGCTTGAGTTTGATGTGGATGAGCTTTTCAACAATCTTTTGATCCTTGGCATTTCAAAAAGAGCAACAGACCTTCATTTAATCCCAACGCAAAAGAGCTTACAGGTCTTTTACCGAATTGACGGCGTCCTTGAACCAACGGTAGTTTTTCCATCCACGATCTTAAGAAGACTGATAAATGTAATTAAAATCCGGTCGCAGATGGATATTGCTGAAACAAGAAGACCGCAGGATGGTAGAACTACCTTTACCTTTTTAGAGGAAAGGTACGATTTAAGGGTGGCAACCGCGCCGACATCCTTCGGAGAAATGGTGGTCATAAGGTATCTTCCAACTGGGGCTCAGGTACAAAACCTCGAATACCTCGGTTTTGACCCTGAGGAAATACAGTTAATTGATGAAATTTTAGCCAAACCCCATGGGATGCTTTTAATTACCGGCCCAACTGGGTCTGGAAAGACTACTACTCTATTCTCAAGTTTAAGAAGAATAAATCTTTTTGAAAAGAACGTGGTAACCTGTGAAGACCCGATAGAGTATCTTTTGCCCCTCACTAAGCAAACTCAAGTAAGCGAAGAAATAGGCTATACTTTTGCTAAAGCAATAAGAAGCTTTCTTAGACTTGACCCTGATGTCATCCTTGTAGGTGAAGTGAGGGATGAGGAAACAGCGGAGATGGCAGTAAGGGCTGCGCTTACCGGTCATTTATTCCTTTCTACTCTTCACACAAACGACTCCATCTCAAGCATATCCCGTTTGAGGGACATGAAAGTCCCTTTAGACCTTTTAGCAAGCTCCTTAAAAGGGGTGATTGCCCAAAGGTTAGTCCGGAAAATTTGTCCCTACTGTAAAGAAGAGTACAGTCCTTCCTCTTTGCTTCTTGAGTATTATAAACTGCCGAAGGACCATGTTTACTATCGAGGGAGAGGATGTCCTCATTGCCGAGGCAAAGGCTACTTGGGTAGAACGGTAGTTTGTGAAATTTTTTACATAGATGATGAAATATCAAACAAGATTGCCAACGGTCATTCTCTGTTTGAAATATATGCTCTTTCTAAGGCTAAAGGATTTAAAACTTTACAAGAAGATGCAGTTGATAAAGTGCTAAAGGGAATAACTACGGTAGAAGAGATTAAGAGAGTTGTTGGGTGAGAACTAAACGGGCTTAAACATGCCTCTATACAGATTTAAAGTCTTACTACCTGATGGAAGTATAGCTGAGGATGAGGGGATATACGAGAACCCTGAACAGCTTTTTAATGATCTAAAGGCTGAAGGTGCCATTTTACTCGAATATACTGAAAAACGCAGTCTCCTCCCAAAGTTCTTCTCAAGAAGAGTAAAAAGAAAGGAGATAGCAGAGCTTCTTCATCAACTTTCGGTTGCCTTAAGAAGCGGAATTCCCTTGATTTCAGCCCTTGAGGATTTAGAACCAGAGATAAAAAATAAAGCCTTGAAAGAAGTTGTGCGAAACATCAGACAATCTTTACGAAGAGGGGCAACCGTTCGAGAAGCCTTTGAAAGAACTGGAGTTTTTAGCGGAATCGTCCTTTCCCTTATTCAGATTGGCGAGGAATCGGGTACACTTGACAGGACTTTTGAAGAGGCTTCTCAACATCTCTATCGCATAGAAGAGATTATATCCCAAACTAAAAGGGCTTTAATCTATCCCTCCTTTGTCCTCCTTGCCATGACTGGGGCCTTCTCCTTCTGGATGTTCTATGTTCTTCCTCAAATACTTAAGGTATTTCACGAAATGAACATTAAACTTCCTACACCAACTATTCTGCTAATGACTATAGTTAACTTTTTTCTGCGCATAAAGTTCGTATTACCCTTTATCTGTCTTGGTGCTATTTTCTTATTTGTTTTTCTCTATCGACACCCAAAAACTCAGGCTCCTATGGAAAGATTACTACTCAAGACTCCAATCCTCGGACGGGTCAAAAGGACAAGCTTCCTTGCCTTCTTTTTTGAGCATTTTTCCCTTTTGCTTTCTGCAGGGCTTGATTTAAGACGGATACTTTATCTTTTGAAATCGTCTTTTCCCAACAGATATTATCAAAGGATTGTGCTTTCGATGGAGGAAGGTATAACCAGAGGAGAAACTATTACTGATACTCTAAAAAAGCATGAAGTATTTCGACCGATTGACATAAGGATGGTGGCAGTGGGAGAGAGAACAGGAAGGCTTGATACTCAGATGAAGATGCTTTCCGCTTTTTACTACGATGAAGTTAAGAACCTAATGGATCAGTTAACCAAAATACTTGAACCGGTCATTCTTACCATCTCAGGAATAATCTTTCTCCTTATCATCATAGCCCTTATCGGACCTGTGTATGAGCTTATCTCTCAAGTCGGTAGGGGCTATTAAAAATCACCTAAGGCTTGCTTTAAAGCCAAAATAAACCTTTGAGCTAAAATCTCTCCTTTCTTTGCACTGGCAAGATTTGGTCTTCCCCAGATGCCAGAGCTCCAATATTCTTTTTTGTTGGCAACAACCCAATGCCTTGGAAACTTAGGATAATCCTCAAAACCACCTTCTTTAACTAAATGGGGCTTAAGATAGAGGATTAGAGAGGTTTCCCATTCGCCGGCATGAGAATCTGAAGACGGAATGTTTAACTCAGAAAAGGCTTCTTTTAAGAGGTCGCAGATGTTGGCAACGAAGGCCTTGGTTTCTGGATGATTTTTCACGAATTCTTCGCAGGCATCAACAAGATAGCAAAGATGGGTTCCGCCTGCATGTCCAGAAAGGATGATAAATTTTTTCAAACCAAAATGATAAAGCTCACAAAGAATATCAAGAAGAAGTTGTTTTAAAGTCTCTCCTCTTATGCTGATCGTTCCGGGTAGCCCATGAGTGCTTCGACAAAGTCCATAATAAATAGGAGGGGCAAGTAAAGCATTGACCTCTTTTACCCCAAGCTTGCAGAGCTCATAAATAGTATAAACGTCTGTGGCTAAGGGGAGATGTGGACCATGGGCTTCTACCGAACCAACAGGAATAATTACTTTATCAGTCTGCTGAAGAGAAGCTTTAAACTCTTCAGATGTCATCTCTTCAATGAGCATGGATATTTCCATAGAAATCCCAACAAATTGGAGTCAATAACTTTTTTAAAAAAATTGTATAAAAATAACAGTATTCTATAATTCAAGAAATTTCAAGAGGTAATTGTTCTCATATTTTTACCGAAGGATTATGGATAAATTAACATTGTGCAAAAATTCTCATATAGATTTTACTTTTACCTAAACCCTTTAGCTTTAAATTTATGTTAAACAAGCTACGGTCTATACTTTTTCCAGATAACCTAGCAGAGACTAGATGGGATCTATTTCGAATTGAGGGAATTAAAAGCTTTTTCTATAACCGTAAAAACTTTGCTTATATCAGAACCTTCGGGGACATTGTTTTTATTTTCATAATCGGCTACGGTCTTTTTGGTCCTCAATCTAAGGAGGAAAATCCGGTTATCTTTTTAACTTGGGGAATCTGGTGGCCATCTGTGGTGCTTTCTTGGTTTTTTCTCGGTAGAATGTGGTGCGCCTTTTGCCCCTTTCCAGGCGTGGCAAGGCTCTTTCAAAAATTAAAACTTACTCTTGCAAAAGAACCCCCTTTATGGCTTAAAAAATACGGTATCCACCTTGCCACTACCTTCTTTTTTGTGATCATCTGGCTTGAAACAGTTACCCCCTTAGCTCAAGTTCCTCGATATACTGCTCTCCTCATACTTTCTGTAGTAGGATTTGCGGGCTTGTTCGGTATTTTATACAAAGGCTATGCTTGGTGTAGATATCTTTGCCCTTTGGGTAGAATAACTGGTGTTTCAGCTACTATGGCTTTAATTGAATTTCGTCCGGATTATAGCGTTTGTAGGGGTTGTAAAGGTGCATACTGTAAAAAATCAACTCCAAACATTTCCCCTTGTCCAGTTTATCTGGGAGCTATATCCGTGCAGAATAACCTTAATTGTTTTATCTGTGGACATTGTCTTCTCCTTTGTCCTTATGATTCTCCGAGGGTTTATTTGAGGCATCCCTTAAAAGAAATTGTCTCAAACAAAGGCAAAGGTATTACCTGCTCTTATATTGTCCCCTTTCTTATTGGTTCGCAGATTTCAAGGTTTTTAGTGGAATCCTCTTCTTGGAAAGCTTTTTTAAGCCAGATTTATTTAGACGAAAAGATAGCTTTTACTTTGCTTTTTCTATTCCTTTCCTTTGCTATTTTAATGCTTTCTCGTTTAACCATTCTTATTCTTGGAGTCTTTGAAGACCCAATCTTTGGTAGATTTAACCTTGCTATAGCAAGTATAATCCCTCTTGCTTTTATAGGGGAGCTTATCTATCGCTTAAAGTATTTCTTGCAAGATTTGGATGAATTTTTAAATACTACAACTAATCTGCTCAAATTTAAATTTCTACAAGCATTAGATTTACAAATTCCAAATGTTTATATATTAATTATAAGCTATTTTCTTCTTTCTATTGCCTTTATCGCTATGCTTTATATCATTTACTACTTTTATTCTAAAGATTTCGAACATGAAATACCTTTTAAAAATTTTACAGGCATAATATTTTTTAACTTTTGTCTTTTCTTTATTTATTTCATTATCATACCTCTTTCTTTACACTAATCCCAAGATATAGCAGAAGGAGGACAACTATTCATCTCCTCTTCGCAATTATAAATTGGATATTTTTATTTTACTTGACCTAAATCAAGAATAAATTATTTTTCTCATAGCAATGTAAGAGAAAACGGTATTTGGCTATTAAAATAACAATCGTAGAGACGATCGGCTGGTTGTTCAATTTTTAAGGATCATTATAATGAAGAACGCTTGCTGAAGCTCGGGGTCAGACTCCCACTGTGGTATCAAGAGGAACGCACTGCCAAGGGAACCCCTTCACTTCGTTTGGAACGGCGCCTCAGGAAGAACCTTTAGCCAAAGCCCAAGTAGTGATAAGTCAAGGGAATATTCAGGGCTACAAAAAAAATCATAGATTGCTTTTCCAAATTTCAATACTATATTGATAACCATGAACAAACTTCAGCCATCCGTTGCTATTCTTACTTTAAGCGACAAAGGAAGTCGTGGAGAAAGGGAAGACCTATCGGGGAAACTTCTTTTAAAATTCTGCCAAGCACTTAACTGGGAGGTTAAGCACTATGAAATCCTTCCCGATGAAAAGAACTTGATCGCTGAAAAGCTCCTCTTCTTAGCAGACCATCTAAAGGTTGACCTAATTTTAACTACAGGTGGGACGGGGATTCATCCTCGGGATGTAACCCCTGATGCCACCTCTGAAGTAATAGAAAAAGAGGTTCCAGGACTTGCTGAATTTATACGTTTTCTTAGTTTTCAAAGGACTCCCCTTGCAGCGCTTAGCCGAGCAAGGGCTGGGATCCGCGGAGAAACTTTGATTATCAATCTTCCCGGCAGCCCCAAAGCTATAGAGGAGATCTTCCCCCACCTTACAGAAATCATTGAACATGCCGTAAGAAAGATTAAGGGCGACACGCATGAGTGCGCAAGAAGTTAAGCTCACGCAAATGGTTAAGGCTTCGGGCTGAGCAAGCAAGCTCCCACAAGGGTTCCTTGTGGAGATACTTAGGGAGCTCCCTCTTCCCTATCACCCTGACCTTATCCAAAGCTTTGAGCATGGAGCTGATGCCGCAGTCTACCGCTTAACCCCAGATATCGCCTTAGTCTTTAGCGCAGACTTTTTTACTCCTGTAGTTGACGACCCATTTGTGTTCGGACAGATTGCGGTAGCAAACTCTCTTTCTGATATCTATGTGACAGGAGCAAAGCCTCTTCTTGCCCTAAACCTCATAAGCTTTCCCAAGAAAGGACTTCCACGGGAGATTTTGAAGAGGATTTTAGAAGGTGGGCTCACTAAGCTCAAGGAAGCTGAAGCTCTTTTAGTCGGCGGTCATAGCATTGATGACCCGGAGCCTAAGTATGGACTTGCGGTTGTTGGTATAATCCATCCGGATAAAGTTATCACAAACCGGGAGGCAAAGGAAGGGGACCTCCTTTACCTTACTAAACCATTGGGCACGGGGATCTTAGCTACAGCTTTTAAGGGTAAGCTTTTTAGCGAAAATGACCCACCATACCGCGAGATGGTTAGCATCATGACCTCTTTGAACAAAGAAATCTCTGAAATTATGGTTAAGGTAGGCGTAAGATGCGCAACAGATATTACAGGGTTTGGACTGCTTGGACATGCCTTGGAGATGGCTTTTGCAAGTCAGAAAAAGCTTATCATCTTCGCAAGCAAAGTCCCTTATCTTAAAAGCGCCTTAGAGTTCGCTAAGATGGGTATAATACCTGAAGGAGATTACGAAAACCTAAAATTCTGCGAAAATCTTGTAAAGATCTCAGTTGAAATAAAGGACGAAATTAAGATTCTTCTTGCCGACGCTCAAACCTCGGGTGGGGTCTTGCTCTGCGTCCCAAGGGAGCTAAAAGAAAAATTTGAAAAAACTGCTATTGAAAGAGGTTTCTATTCTTTCTATCAAATAGGAGAAGTCGTTTCCGGACCTCCTTCAATAGAGGTCTTACCTTAGTTGCATTTTATTAAGCTTGAAAGGGTCTTCTTCCAATCTTCAAAGCTTTTATAGCCCACGACCTTGTTAGCAAGGTTCCCTTTTTGGTCAAACACATAAGTTGTGGGCGTAGTAGAAAAATCTTTAAAGGTTTTAAAAACAGCTTTATTTGCTAAACCAACAGGATAAGTGAGGTTTCTTGATCTTATTATCCGAGGAAGAAGAGGAGCACCTTCTAAATCAACCATAAGGGAGACCACTTGAAGCCCTTTTACGCTGCATGTCTCATGTAATTTTTGCAAAACTTTTAGCTCAATCATGCAAGGAGGACAATACGAAGCAAAAAGATTTACAAGAACGACCTTCCCTTTAAAGTCAGAAAGTCTATAGACCTTTCCATCGATGGTTTGGAAACTAAAATCGACTCTACTTTGAGCGTAGGCCAAACTGAACGGAATAAGCAAAATTAGAAAAAATAAAATAAAAATTTTTTTCATCCTTTTCCTCCGTTAATTTTTTAGAAAAATATATAATTCTTTATAAGATTTGTCAAGGCAAATGGAGAGGTTGTTTCATGATGACCCTCCTACCATGTCTTCTCAAACGTAGGCGGACCTTAGGGTTATAGTAAGGAATCTTCCTTAGACACCCCTTGTTTGTACTCGGGAAGGCAAAAAGGCAAAGGACGAAAAAGAGAAATTCAAATATAAAAAAGCTTAGGTGAAAAAGGGAGCGTAAAAATGTATGTTCTCATTTCTTCCTTGCATAAAGATTTATTAATGGTATAATTAGTAAAATTCGATTTTTGGTGCTAAATGTTTGAATTTCTAAGAAAAGGCGCAACATCAATCTTTGGTAAAATCTTCCTTGCGGTTATCGTTATAGTATTTGTCTTTTGGGGGATAGGGACTTTTACCGGAGATAGGTCTCAAGTTGTGGCTGAAATCTCAGGAGAAAAGATCACCGCAAAAGAGTTTAGCGAATACTACAACTACCAGCTCTTACAACTAAAGCTTGCCTTTGGGGAGATCTCCCAAGAGATAATCAGGGACCAAAAATTTAAAGAAGAGGTCCTGTTTGACCTTATCAGAAAAAGGTTACTTCGCAAGTATGCTGAAAATCTTGGTCTTTCGGTAAGCGAAAAAGAGGTTGAGATGTATCTTGTCCAAATACCAGCCTTCCAGGATAGAGGTGCCTTTAACCCTGCTAAGTATCAAACCTTTCTTAGGGAGGTAGGCATTACTCCAAAGTTCTTTGAAGAGCTCTTAAAACAAGACCTTCTAGAGCAAAAGCTTTCTTCCCTTCTCAACTCAGCCCTTTTTACCACAAAAAAAGAAGCCGAAGACTTTGCTAAGTTTTATTTTCAAACCCTTCATTTTAAACTGGCAGAGCTCCCTCATAGTTCTTGCGCGAAAGAGCTTAAACCAACAGATTCCGCCCTTGAAAACTTTTTCCTCACAAGAAGAGATTTATACACTGAAGAAGAAAAAGTAAAGTTAGTGTATTTCTTCTTACCCTTTGAAGGAAAAGCTGAGGTAAGCGAAAAAGAAATAAAAGATTATTACGAAAAAAATCTCACAAGGTTTAAGGAACCCTTCAAGGTGAAGCTGAGAGAGATCTTTATTGAAGGGACAGACCAATCTGCTTTTGTTAAAGCTCAGAGCCTAAGAGCTGAGATAAAGGACCTTAGAGATTTTACAAAGCATAGGAGCATCTCCCAGTGGTATGATGAACATTCTCTTCCTCCGGAGCTAAGAAATCTTATCAAATTTGCCAAACCCGGTTTAATTTTAGGTCCTCTTAAGGTTGAGGGGGGCTACCTCATCGTTGGGGTAGAAGAAATATCACCTGAGAGACTCTTAAAGCTTGAAGAGGTTAAAAGTAAGATTATGTCAGAGTTAAAGCAGGAAAAGATAAAGACTAGTGTGATAGTTAAGGCAAATGAGCTTTATACCAAAATGGTCAAAGAGGAGGGGCTAACAAATCTTTCCCAAAAAGAAGGATTAAAACTTAAAGAAACACCTTATCTTACAAAAAAGGAGCTTCTAAATCTTATCCAAGATTCGCAGGCAGTGGACAAGGTCTTTAAAGAAAAGAAGGGAGCTTATCTTCCTCCAGTTCAAACTCCAAAAGGTGTTTTTCTTATAGAAATAAAGGATAAAAAAGAAAAGAGAAACTTGGAGTTTTCCGAGGTAAAGGAAAAGTTAAGAGAGGATTATCTCAAAGAAAAGGGAAGAGCCCTCTGTGAAGATAAGGCTAAGACCTTAATTGCCTTAGCTAAGAAAGGTGAAGATTTTGTCAAGACAGCCCAAGCTAAGGGTTTTAAGATTTTGGAATCTGCAGTAAAGAGAAAGGATTTCGACCCACAGATAGCTCTAAGCAAGGACCTAAAACTTGGGATTATCGAAGAGCCAAGGGTTTTAGAGGATAGAACTCAAGTGCTTTATCTTGAAAAGGTAGAAAACCCAGCAAATCTTAAGCCAGAGGAAATTTCCTTAGCTAAAGAGGCATTAATCTCTCTTAAGAAAGAGGTAATTCAACGTGTTCTTTTTAAAGACCTTCAGGACAAAAAGAACATAAAGATTTATCCTTTGTTTGAGCAGCTTTAAAAAAACTTTTTTACTTTTTTGAAGAGTTTTAGGGAGGGGGTAGTATGCCAAAAAGGACAGATATAAAAAAGATATTGATCATCGGTTCTGGACCGATAGTTATCGGTCAGGCGTGCGAGTTTGATTATTCTGGAAGTCAAGCTTGTAAAGCCCTGCGGGAAGAAGGATATGAAGTGGTTCTTGTTAATTCAAACCCTGCAACCATCATGACCGACCCTGAAATGGCTGACCGTACCTACATAGAACCTCTTACCCCCGAGGTCTTAGAATACATCATCAAAGAGGAGAGGCCGGATGCCCTTTTGCCAACCCTTGGTGGACAAACAGCCTTAAACTTAGCCTTTGCCTTAGCAAGAAAGGGGGTATTAGAAAAATATAAGGTTGAGCTTATCGGAGCCAAGGTATCTGCTATTGAGAAGGCAGAAAGCAGGGAACATTTTAAGAGAGCGATGGAAAGGATTGGACTAAAGGTTCCAAAAAGCGTAATTGTTAGATCTTTAGCAGAGGCGGAAAAGGCGGTTAAAGAAATAGGTTTTCCGGTAATCGTTAGACCGAGCTTTACTCTTGGGGGAACAGGGGGCGGTGTAGCCTATAACATTGAAGAGCTAAGGGAAATAGTTTCTGCAGGGCTTGAAGCTTCGCTTATTCACGAAGTAATGTTAGAGGAGTCAGTCCTAGGATGGAAAGAGTATGAGCTTGAGGTGATGAGGGATTTCAAGGATAATGTGGTTATCATTTGCTCAATCGAGAACTTTGACCCTATGGGGGTTCATACCGGTGATTCTATAACTGTTGCCCCTTCGCAAACCCTTTCAGATGTAGAATACCAAAGGATGAGGTTTGCTGCTCAAGCGGTTATTCGGGAGATCGGCGTTGAAACAGGGGGTTCAAACATTCAGTTTGCTATAAATCCGAATACTGGCGAGATGGTTGTAATTGAGATGAACCCAAGGGTTTCCCGTTCTTCAGCCTTAGCAAGTAAAGCCACGGGTTATCCTATCGCGAAGATCGCTGCCAAGCTTGCTGTAGGTTATACGCTTGATGAGCTGGCGAACGACATAACCAAAGAAACCAGGGCTGCCTTCGAGCCAACCATCGACTATGTGGTGGTAAAGATCCCTCGGTTCACCTTTGAGAAATTCCCAGAGGCTAAGGATGAGCTAACAACCTCCATGCGGTCTGTAGGGGAAACAATGGCCATCGGGAGGACCTTTAAGGAGGCTTTACAGAAGGCGATCGCAGGGCTTGAGATAGGGAGGTATGGCTTTGGTGCTGACGGAAAATCCCCTTCAGACAGAGGAGAAATCCTACCTCTTGAGCTTATCAAGGAAAAACTTGCCCGTCCAAACAGCCAAAGGCTTTTTTACATCAGAGAAGCCTTTAAAGCTGGACTAACCATTGAGGAAATATACAGGCTTACCTACATTGACCGCTGGTTCCTCTACAACCTTTGGGAGATCTTTACTGTTAGCGAGGAGCTAAAAGGTAGACCTCTTGAATCTCTCTCTCCGGAAGAGTTAAGAGAACTAAAACAGATGGGCTTTACAGACTATCAGATTGCCTTTTTAACTGGCTCAACCGAGATGGAAGTTAGAAAAAGAAGGTTAGCTCTTGGGATTAAGCCAACCTATAAGCTAATTGATACTTGCGCGGCTGAGTTCGAGGCTTATACTCCTTACTTTTATTCTACCTATGAACTAGAAAACGAAAGCCGGGCAAGGCTCTCCAAAAATAAAAAGGTCATAATCATTGGAGGGGGACCAAACCGCATAGGTCAAGGCATTGAGTTTGACTACTGCTGTGTTCATGCCATTAAAGCCTTAAGGGAACGCAACATAGACGCTATTATGATCAACTCAAACCCGGAGACGGTGTCCACAGACTATGATGTCTCAACAAGGCTTTATTTTGAACCCCTAACCTTTGAGCATGTGCTTAACGTTTACGAGGAAGAAGAACCAGAGGGGGTAATAGTTCAGTTTGGTGGTCAAACCCCACTTAACCTTGCCATGCCTCTCTACAAAGCCGGCGTGAAAATCCTTGGAACAAGCCCGCTTCAGATAGATAGAGCAGAAGACAGAGAAAAATTTGACGCCCTTTTGGAAAAGGTGGGTTTAAAGAGACCAAAGGCTGGTGTAGCGAGAAGCGCAGAGGAAGCTTTAGAAGTAGCTCGTAAAATCGGCTATCCAGTCTTGGTCCGACCGTCTTATGTACTTGGTGGTCGAGCTATGAAGATTGTTTATTCTGAAGCGGAGCTTATGGAATACATAGAGACGGCGGTAAAAGTTCAGCCAGAGCATCCAATACTCATCGATAGGTTCCTTGAAGATGCCCTTGAAGTAGATGTTGACGCTATATCAGATGGTGAAACCGTAGTTGTAGCGGGGATTATGGAACATATCGAGGAGGCAGGAGTTCATTCTGGAGACTCAGCCTGTATTCTGCCCCCTGTAAACATTCCTCCAAAGCTCATAGAAGAAATTCGTATGGCAACCCATGTTTTAGCTAAGGAGTTAGAGGTCAAAGGATTGATAAACATTCAGTTTGCCATAAAGGATGGGGAGCTTTACGTTCTTGAAGTAAACCCAAGAGCTTCAAGAACTGTTCCCTTCGTCTCAAAAGCTATTGGCGTTCCCTTAGCGAAGCTTGCAACCTGGGTAATGCTTGGAGAATCTTTAAAAGACCTTGGCTTCACTCAAGAAGTTTGGCCAAAGTATTATTCTGTGAAAGAAGTTGTCTTTCCGTTTAAGCGGTTCCCAGGAGTTGATGTGACCCTTGGACCAGAGATGAAGTCAACGGGCGAGGTTATGGGCATAGACTGGGAGCCATCGTTAGCT
The DNA here is from genome assembly GCA_049414625.1 of Thermodesulfobacteriaceae bacterium. Lineage (GTDB taxonomy): Bacteria > Desulfobacterota > Thermodesulfobacteria > Thermodesulfobacteriales > Thermodesulfobacteriaceae > WYEG01. The sequence goes on along the minus strand of JBMSAU010000102.1, from coordinate 22,008 downwards.
TATGCCAAGGCTCAGTTTGCGGCAGGTATGCGACTTCCTCTATCAGGAAGAGTTTTTATCTCTGTTAAGGATGAAGACAAGCCACAGGTCGTGGAAATTGCTAAAGTTTTAGAAGACCTTGGGTTTGAAATAGTAGCCACTGAAGGGACGGCAAAGTATTTGGAAGACTTTGGCATTAAAGTTAAGGTGGTTCCCAAAATTTCAGATGGGCGGCGCCCAAACATCCTTGACCTTATTAAAAACAAAGAAATTCACTTAATGATAAACACAGCCAAAGGAAAGGTTAGCAAACTTGATGCCTACCTTATCCGAAGATATGCGATGGAGCTTGATATCCCCTATGCTACAACCATCTCCGGCGCTCAAGCCATGGTTTGCAGTATAAGAAGGCTAAGGGAAAAGAACTTCTCCTATTCAGCTTTACAAGATTATTATAAGACCTTACCATTTAACTACTATGAAACTAAAACAAATAAATAACTTCTCCTGAGTTGAAAGAAAGGAGATCATCCTCTACTTTAAGGAGAAGTGAGCCATCTGGCAGGATATCGAGAACTTTCCCAATGATAAACTCCTCTTCATCAAGGTTGTAAGAGAAGGCAACGCATCTTCCGATGGTGTCGCTAAGATGATAAAAATCTTCAATTATGGGGCAAGAAGCATCATCTCCTTCAAAAAATTTCCTTTCATAGGATAAAAGGGCATTATAATAATAGTTTATCCACTTTAAAAGTAAATTAAGGGCTGTAGTTAGAGGAATTTCTCGTCGGATGAGCCTTTTTAAGCTTTCTGCTGGAAGCCCTTCTGGTGGTTCGTTGTTTATGTTTAAACCTAAACCAACGATAAACCAATCCTTATAGCTTTCAATAAGGACCCCACCCAGCTTTTTTCCTCGAAAATGAGGGTCGCTAATCCACTTAAGCTTGACTTCCTTTGCTGAAAGTTCATGGCAGGTTCTAACCATAGCAAGACCAAAGAGAAGCGAAAAAAGCCCAGAATGTTGAGAAAGGATCTCATTGTAGAGAGATAAAGCAAGCCAAAGCCCGCCTTTTTCAGCAAACCATTTCCGGTCAAACCGACCTTTGGCTGAAGTTAAGCGTTCAGCAACGATTACCCGTCCATGAGCACTTCGAGGAAGCTCATCAATGAGCTGCTTTGCTAAGGACATAGCTCGAGGAATTTCCTTAAAGAACCAAATTTCCTGCCCTACTACCCAGCTTAGCTTGGCCACTCCTCCCTGATCCTTGCTACAATCCTCTCAAGAACGGGCAGGTCTTCAAAAGGACATAGGGCAATTAAAGGGCTTCCCTTAGGCACAAGCTCAAAGGGTTTAAAGTAAACTTGATAAATAATAAACCTTCCCCCCTCTTTAACCTTGATAAAGTGTTCCCTCTTCATAAAGGTCATGATCAAAATGTCCTCGCCTCCTCGGACCTCAGCTCTCTTAAGTCCATGCTTCTCTATCCTATGACTTATCTCAGGAGCCAGGATAAACCTTGCGGTTTCCTCAGCGTATATAACATAAAGAGCTGAAAGCAAAACTTCGCTTATAACTTCCTCTTGAGAGAGAGGATGCTTTATCTCAAGAATTGGCTCGAAAGCTTGGACAAACTTGTCCTTTAGGTCCTCTCTAAGATTTTGAACTATCCCGGTGGTATGAGCTCTTATGATCTTTGGGTTTCGTTCTCTCTCAAGGATAAAAAGTGGGGTCCCTGGTTTTTCCAACCACTTGCCAGTCGGACCTGTAACACTGTCTCCTTCCTTTACTTTAAATTCTTTGATGTATCCCGTATGGGGCGTTTCAATAGGAAAAATTTTATAGGGATTAGCCCTAAGTTTTTGAAGAAGCCAATCTATTTCTTTAAAGTCTACCTTCATATCTTTACCTCTCTACTTTGGCACCCCAAAAGGAAGGCACAGAACCCATTGCCTTTTCGGTTCAGGCTGAAAAAAGTTTTGTAGTAGAAAAATAAAATTGAGTTGAAAAAATATATGGATGGACATTCTTTTACCTGTAGTATAGATTTTTTCCTCCCATGGTTAAAAGGGCATGAAAAATACGTTTTCTTAACTCTCTCCTATCCCAGATGCCTTGGATATGTCCTCTTCTTAAGGCGTTTTCTGCTGAGTGATAGTCTGGCGGTGGGGGCTGACCGGTTGTTTCATGGATAACCCTTGGTCCAGCAAAGCCAAGCCTAGTTGATTTTAAGGCAAATTGATAGGGTGCTGAGCCAAGAAAGCTTGCCACAGGCCCAGCATAAGAATTATTATCATATATTACAAGATATAAACCACCAGCATCTACATAATCTCTAACAGCCATGGTGCACCTTGGCATTTGAACTACTCCTACCGTTCCCTCTTGAATCCTTATCCCTCCTGTGCTATGAACAAACATGATAAAAGGTCGACGAGTAATCTTAGCAAGCTGAATAGCTCGTATAAACTTTTCTCCTTCGGCAGCTCCAACTGTGCCTTGCCTAAAATCGGCAACAAGCATCCCACAAACCACCGATATACCTCCAACCTTTGCAGTGAAGGAAAGAAATGCCGAGTTAAGACCTGTTCTTTTTCTGTCTTCTTTTAACTTTTCCGCATGTCCTTCAAAGTTTAGGGGGTTAGTTGATGCGATCCCCTCATCGAAAAACTTTACAGAACCCTTATCAAAAACATTGTTGAGATACCACTTGTAGTCAAGGAAGAAATGATAACCGCAGGAGGGGCAAACACCACAGAACTCCCCGTAAAGGTCTGGCACCCAGATGTCCGGACAGCCATACTTTTCAGCTTGGGGACAGGTGACAGTTCTATCTTCTAACTGCACAGGGAGCTCGTAAACTACTTCCTCTTCCTCGGGGATTGTAGGAAGCTTGGGTTTAACCTTTTTTCCCACGATAAGGTTGTAAACTGTCTTTACCGGGTCTGAGACTGGCTTTAAAAGAACGCTTGATTCGCTCAAAATGTCGTCAATAAGCCTCTTAAAAGTCTTTTGTCCGCTCTTTAATATCCTGTATTTAAATTCATTTCCTAATACTCTAAGGAAATTCTCTCCTTTTTCTTTCAGAGTTTGGGTTAATCCCTTAGGAATAACAACTGCCCATTGAGTCATCTTTCGATACTTTTCATACCGTAGCTCAACGAGGATTTCCTTTTCGTCTTCTGATAGTTCCCAATCTACGTAGTAGCTAAAGTTATCTGTTGTTTGTTTAGAAAGGGCATGCTTAGTGAAAGTTTTAAAGCCCCGAGTTCTTAAAACGACCTCATCCGTTGCCTTGATTAATTCAATCTTTAACCTTTTAAAGAATTCATAGTCCTTTTTTCTTGCGCCAAGTGGAGGCTCAGGAATTATCCTATCGATGGTGCCAAGCTCAAGGTTATCCTGAGCGGTTAGCTTTAAGGCTTTAGCCATTTTTTCTACCAACTCCCTTGGTGGACGACCATCGCGAACCTTGGCAACAATAGCGGCTGCTCCCTCAGGACTTATCACTGAATAATAGCCCTTTTCAGCCATAAGCCTAAGGTCTGCTAAACCTATGGCTTCTGCACCTCCTGAACCACCTTCAGATATAAAGGATATCATCGGAACTTGGAGCTTGGACATAGCATAAAGATTCCGAGCGATCTGCTGTGCAGCACCAGGATAATCCTCAATAGGATAAGCGCCTGGAGTAAAGATGAAAAAATGGATGGGTATACCTTCTGTTTCAGCCATGCGCATATAACGCAAAGCCTTTTCATTTCCCCAAGGAGTTGCGCTACCTCCCCTTCTAAACTCCTCTCCGCTCCCCTTTTCATGACCGATAACCATAACTTGATGCACATGAAAATCATCACCAACTCGCCTGATAAGCATAGCCTTAGCACAAACAACAGCGGGGTCAATGTTGATGTCCCCCTCTCCCCCAAGCTCTACATAGCTATCGTAAACATTCTCTAAGATGTCTTGAAGGGTAAACCTCTGAGGGTGCCGCGCAATCTTAACTATTTCATAAGGGGTAAGGGTTTTTTCTCCAAGGATGGTTAACTCTTCAAGCCTTTTTTCAGAACGCTCAAGCAACCGCTCTATTTCTTCTTCAGAAAGATCATAAAAATTCTCAAAAGCATACTTAAGCTGAGAGTATACTTCCATGATATCTTCAAAGTCTTCACCCTTGATATCCCTGATGTACTCAGCTCTCTCAAGAAGTTCTTTAAGCCTCTTGTGATGCTCGAACCTCATCTCTCCTTTTAACCCACTCTTTAGCCTTTTTAAGCCTCAGTAGATGAACTGATAAATAAACCTTAATTTTTCTCTAAGGTAGGCAATGTTGTTTGGAAGGGGCGCTCCTTGAGAAGTTTCTCCTTCAATAACCACCTCTGAGAGAAAGGTTTCGCACCTATCAATCAACTGTGTAAATTCCTCTGCATAGATTATAGCTAAGGCAAGGTTTGGGTCAAACTGGGTTGGGATTTCATACCTTTCATTTCTTGGGACATGCGTTCTCATGGTAAGCCAAGGATGGTCAACCCAGTCAAACCTGGTTATGGTTCCACTTACCGGTTGAAAACCCCTCTTCACATCCTCGGCAATCAAACGAAACTCAAGCGCGCATCCTTTAAACTCAATATCCTTTTGAGAATATCCTAGCTTATCCCCTAAAGCTGTCCTAATTTGTTCCTTTATCAGGTTGATCCTTTTTCCATGAACGAAGGAAATCTGAGCGGATATTTCATTTTCTACCTGAATCCTTGTATTGACCTCCATTAGGTAGTATTTCCCTTCAGGAGTTACTAACCACTCAAAGGTGCCAACATTATCATACTTGACATGTCTTGCAAGCTTTAGTGAATGCTCAATTATCTCTGCCTCTATCTTCCTAGGGTCAAAGTTGTAAACCGCAACCTTTCCTTCATAATCAAAACCTGGGGCAACTTCGATCCTTTTTTGTTTAAAAGGGCTTTGAATGGTGCAGTTTCTTGTGCCAAAATGCACATATTCCCCAACCTTTGTGCCAAGGATCTGCACTTCTAAATGCTGAAAAACTGGAATCTTTGCCTCTATTATCACCCCTTCATCTCCAAAAAGCCGCTTAGCATAAGCTCTAACTTTTCGAAAGACGGGTCTAAGCTCAACAAGGTCTTTTACTTCTTCAATCCCCATTCCACCACCGCCGGCAACGGCTTTTACAAGCAAAGAAGTGTTTTCTACGCCTTGGCTTCTAAGTTCATCTAAGAGTTTCTCGGCCTCGATCTCCGCTTCTACCTCGTTGTAGATGGGGTGTATTGTCCCTGGGATAACAGGAACCCCTACTTCAAGGGCAATCCGCTTCATCGTAAGCTTATTGCCAAGGTCACGAATGGCTTCCCAGTTTGGTCCGATAAAGATTAACGGTCTTTCCCTTTTCACAACCCTTCTTGCAAAACGATAGTTCTCGGACAAGAACCCATACCCCGGATGAATAGCCGTACACTTAGCATAATCCGCTACACAAAGCAGATCGTTCATGTCTCGATAATCTGAGATGCGATACTTCTCTTTGGCAAGCTTAACATGAAGGGATCCTTCATCCCCTTTAGTGTAGACACAGACATAATCTAGTCCGAGCTCTTCACAAGCTTCCATAATCCTTAGGGCTATTTCCCCACGATTGGCTATAAGGACTTTATCTTTCATAAGAAGACTTAAGCTCTAAAATAGTTCAAAATCTGCAAGCTTGATCTGATGCCTTCGATCCGGACCAACTGACACGAGGTAAATGGGAACACCCAAGTAGTTTTGAATAAACTGAAGATAGGTTTGAGCGTTTTTCGGGAGGTCTTCAAAACGGGAAATTTGAGAGAGGTCTTCATCCCAGCCTTCAAACTCTTCATACTTTGGCTCTACTTGGCTTAACTCATCAAGGTTTGAAGGGAAATAATCCACTTCCCTGCCATCTATCTTATAGGAGACACAAACTTTAATTTTCTTTAACCCTGAAAGGACATCAAGCTTAGTTATAGCGATGGAAGAAAGACCGTTTAGTCGGACAGCAGTCTTAACCATCACTAAATCAAGCCAACCACATCTTCTCGGTCTTCCGGTTGTTGAACCGAACTCTCCGCCTTTTTCTCGTAAATATTCTCCAATTTCGTTTTTTTGCTCTGTAGGGAATGGTCCCTCCCCTACGCGGGTAGTGTAGGCTTTAACAATGCCCATCACGTGGTCTATTTCAGTTGGTCCAACCCCTGTACCACAGCAGGCGTTGCCTGCTAAGGTGTTTGAGGAGGTGACATAAGGATAGGTTCCAAAATCTACATCAAGAAAAGTGCCCTGAGCCCCTTCAAAAAGAAGATTTTTCCCTTCCCTTTTTGCCTGATATAGTATAGAGGATACATCTTTGATATGCGGTCTTAGGGCTTCACCGTAGCTAAGATACTTCTCAACAATATCTTCATAGGAAAGAGGTTCGGCTGATAGGTAGCAGAGAAGCTGGTTCTTCTCCTCAAGCACCACCTCTAACTTTTCTTTAAAATACCTAGGATTGAGCAAATCTATCATTCTGAAGCCTCTTCTTCCCACCTTATCCTCGTAGCATGGACCGATACCTCTTCCGGTTGTGCCGATCTTCCCGCCCTTTGCCTTAGCCTCCCGAGCAATGTCTAAGGCTTTATGGTAGGGCATGATGAGATGAGCCCTTTCGCTTATTATAAGCTTTTCAGGACCAATGGGCACCCCTTCCTGCTTTAGCTTTGCAATCTCATCCAATAAAACTTCTGGGTCAACGACTACACCGTTTCCGATAACGCACACTGTATGAGGGTGCAAGATACCTGAAGGAATTAAGTGAAAGATGTATTTTTTACCGTTGACTACTAAAGTATGCCCGGCGTTGTTCCCCCCTTGAAAACGTATCACATAATGAGCTTTTTCTGTCAGTACGTCAACGATTTTACCCTTCCCTTCATCTCCCCACTGAGCCCCTACCACAACTACTGCAGGCATAATTTCCCCCTTCTGGGTATCAAGGGGTATTATAGCATCAATTTATGCGATGTTCAACCGAGATGGAATACCGTAGCGATGAGAAGCCTTTTTTGCAAAAAAATAAGCTATGTTAATAGACAAGGTATTTAAAGGCTTCCAAAAAGCTTTTCATAATCTGACCAAAGCTCTTCTAAGTTAACAGTCTTGTAGTCTGCCAACTCGAAATCAAAAATTCTAACCTCCTCACTGCAAAGAAATTCTCTCTCCGAAAGAAGTTCTCTTGCCTTAAGGTTGCTAAAAATTTGAATTATGTAAGCTTGCCAAAGGGGGACCTTTTCGCGAAATACTGAGATAAGCCTAAGATAGGGTTTATCTTTTATGGACTTAGGGTTTACTTCGGAGATTCGAGCTAAGGCAATTAGGGCGTGAGGAATGTTTTCCTTAAAAGCTAGAAAGGCAATTATGTTTTTGACATAGGCTGAGTATTGGTCTCCGGTGTTGCGTATGACTTCTCCGCAGGCTGGAAGGGCACCCCAGGCTGAAGAGGCAGAATCAGCCCCTGCATAAAGGAGCCTTTTAATCAGGTCTAAAACCTTTTGAGGCTCTCGCCTATTTAGAAGACCTGCCGCCAAACCTAAACCATAGGCAGAAAGAAGCCTTATTTTCTCTTCAGGATGGTAGAGAAGCTTTTGCAGTTCGTTCAAATTTTTAGGTTCCGCTAAAAGATAATTAACTAAATCAGAAAAATTCCTCTTGCATATGAGATTTTCTAACTCCTGTCGACGAAGCCTTTTTTTAAAAGTTGGGTCAAGAAGCGCTTTATCTCTCTTAAGTATTTTAGAAAGGTTTTCTTTCTTTAACTCTTGAACATCATCGGCAAGCTTGATGAAAACCAATGCGGAACGAACTATTCTACCTTTGTCCACACCTTCAGGGAAGACAAGATGCATCTCTGGGTCATAGCTTTCTACCCAAATTTCTTTATAATCTTCATCCGGTATCAGGTCCCAAGCTAAATCCCAATCTCCAGAGAGGGCTAAAAGAAGGGCTGAAATAAAAACAGAGCCCCTATCATAGCCTGTAGAAGAGAGAGCATAAACAGCTCCGCATGGGCAAACCCCTCCTTCATGCTCCACGTAGGGCAGAGGGATAACCTCTGGTTTTTGGATGAAGTTCCCGCAGAATGGACAGGTTGGCGGATAGGGTAGCTTAAGCTTCATGAAGCATCCGCTCAAACTCAGGATGCACAGGATAGCCAAGTTCTTTTGCCTTCTTAAGGTGTTCCTTAGCCAAGGTTTTATCCCCTAAATAGAAGTAGCATACCGCTAAGTTGTTATAGATTACCCCGTTTTGAGGGTCAAGCTCTAAGGCTTTAAGAAGGACATTTTTTGCCGCATCAAAATCTCCCTTTTCAATATAAACGGTTGAAAGATTTATGTAGGGAGAAGGATTATCTGGCTTCAACTCTATGGCTTTTTGATAGCACTCAATGGCCTTATCCAGGTTTCCAAGCTGAAACTCAACCAGCCCAAGGTTGTTCCAGGCTTCAAAAGAACTGCTGTAGAACTTCAGAGTAAAGGTAAAGGCTTTTTTAGCCTCTTCGAGCTCCCCCTCTTGGGCTAAAATGATGCCAAGGTTGACCATAGCTTCATAGTGGTAAGGATCAAGCTTTAGAACCTTTTTTAAGGTTTCCTTGGCCTCTTGAAATTTTCCTGCGTTGTAGTATGCTACGGCAAGTCTATGCTGAGCCCAAACGGCGTGAGGATTTTCCATGGCCTCCTTTTCTAATATTTTGATGATCTCTTCTAAGTTCATGTCTTCCCCCCTTAGTAATTTTTGTTTGAGAAATAAAAAATAATCTTAAATTATGAAATTAACAAGGTTTAAAAACTTCTACCTTTTACTTTTCCTCCTCCTTTTCCTTTTTATCTTTGCCGGTCTCTATTTCGAAGGACTTCAACCCCCTTCTCAGAATAAAAACCTGCCTCCTAAAATTATTGAAATTCAAAGAGGAGAGGGACTTTTAGATATAGCCCAAAAACTCTATGAACATGGAATAATCAAAAACCGTGTAGTCTTTATAATCGAAGCCTTGCGTTCAGGCAAAAATAAAGAATTTAAAGCCGGAGAGTATGCCTTTTATCCTTATCAAACTATTCACGAAATTATAGACATCATCGCAAAAGGTAAGGTTTTTCAACGCAGAATAACCGTTATTGAGGGGGCAACCCTGTGGCAAATTGCAGAAATCTTAGAAAAGGAAGGCATTTGTTCTAAAGAAGAATTCTTAAAATGGGCTGAAAACAAAGAATTCTTACGAGAATTGGGAATACCTTTTGATACCGCTGAGGGGTTCTTGTTTCCTGATACCTATTTTTTTCCTAAAAATACCCCTTGTCCTCAAGTTATTTCAACTATGGTCAGGAACTTTTGGAGAAAATGGAAATCTTTAGAGCCCCTTGCCCAAAAAAGCAATCTTACGCTACGGGAAATAGTGATCCTTGCCTCTATCGTTGAAAAAGAAGCCTTTTATGATTCGGAAAAGCCCATAATTGCCGCCGTATACCTAAACAGGCTTAAAAAAGGAATGCCCCTTCAGGCAGACCCGACCATAAACTACGCTTTAAAGAGTTTTAGAAGGCTAACTTACAAGGATTACCGTTCAGTAAAAAGTCCCTACAACACCTATTTACACAATGGCCTTCCGCCAACTCCCATCGGCAATCCAAGCTTATCCTCTCTTAAAGCCGTCTTAACTCCGGCCAATGTTCCCTATCTTTACTTTGTAGCAGATGGAACAGGTAAGCACATCTTTTCGAAAACTTACAAAGAACATCTCAAAGCGATTAATAAAGTGAGGAAGACTCCCCCTCCCGAAAAGCTTGAAGCTATTAATGAAGAAACTATGACTGAAAATTCTCAAAAGGATAACCTTTCTATCCTGAGATGACCCTTAATTTTGGGGAACAATTTAAAAAAGAAGCGGCAAGCTTTGCTAAAAAAAGAGAGAAAGAAGGGAAGAATTTGGGGCAACCCCTTTGCTTCCTCCTACGGTAGAGGATACCTATTTTGGTCTTGCCATCTTAGACCTTTGTCAAGCCTTAGATGAAACTTTTAAGTCCAAACATCTTTCTTACCTTTCAACGATTTCCTGGCAGGAGTTATTACCTGAAACTCTTCTCTACTACCTTAAGGCTTTATCTCTATTAGATGGGGCTCTGCCAAACTCAAAGGAGGTAGAAAAGTATTTGGATGAGTTTTTGGCAAAAGGTTCCTCTGTAAAAAGGCTTGCTATACTTTTTAGCATAGCCCAAACTTTAGACCTTAGCGAGCAAAGCGAAAGATTTTCTTTAAAAGAGGTTAAGGAACGGATAGCACAAGAGATTTTGAGAGCACTACCTAAAGAAGAAAAGCTAACCCTTGAGCTTCTCTACTATCTTTTGTCCCCCTCCTGGGTTTGTGGAAAAAAATTTGGATTTTTTGTTTTCTTCTCAAAACCTTGATGGGGGCTTTAGTTTTATGCCTGGGACGACCTCGTTTGTGGAAAACACCTACTTTGGTATAAACATTCTTTACTATTTTAACAGGCTTGAAAATGAGGTCTCTAAAAAAGCCATAAGCTTTGTCCAATCCTCCCTAAACGGAGATTTTGGCTTCGGAAGAAATTCTCAAGGAATTTCCTTTCTTAATACTACCTTCTACGGATTATCTATCTTAAGAACCCTCTTAGAAGGTAGAAAAATTTAAAGCTCTGCTTTATCATTAAAACCATGAAAAAGGTCTACATTAGGACCTTTGGTTGTCAGATGAACGAAAAGGATTCGGAGATAGTGTTATTGCTTCTTCAGCCTGATTTTGTCCCTACAGAAGATCCGGGATCTGCGGATCTGATTTTGATAAACACCTGTTCGGTTCGGGAAAAACCTCAACATAAGGTATACAGCGAAATTGGAAGGTTCAAAGAGCTAAAAAAGAAAAAACCGGATCTCCTAATTGGGGTGATGGGCTGTGTTGCTCAGCAGGAGGGAGAAAAGATAGTTGAAAGATATCCCTATGTGGACATAGTTCTTGGCACCCAAGCCTTCTATCAAATCAGGCAGGCAATCGAGCTCCGCCTACGGGAAGGAAGACCCGTTGTTTGGACGGAACTTAAACCTGATTTTAAGCCCCCTTTAGTCCTTGGGTCAAACAAGCCTAAAAGAGTAAAAGCTTTTGTCAACATCATGCAGGGTTGCGATAACTTTTGCACCTATTGCATCGTCCCTTATGTGAGAGGAAGGGAGGTTAGCAGACCTCCTGAAGATATTTTACGAGAGATTGAATATCTGGTGAAGGAAGAGGGAGTAAAAGAGGTAACTTTGCTTGGTCAGAATGTCAATTCTTACGGGCTTAAAGAAAAAAGCTATGGCGACTTTGCAGACCTTCTTGAGAGGGTCTCTCAAATAGATGGCCTCCTAAGGATCAGGTTTACCACAAGCCATCCCAAAGACTTAACGGAAAAACTCATGCGGGTTATTGCTGAAAATCCCAAGGTTTGCAAACATATCCATCTACCGCTCCAAGCAGGGTCAAATAAAATTCTAAAGCTTATGAACAGAAAGTATACTCGTGAAGAATACTTAGCAAAGGTTGAAAGATTAAGGGAACTCTGCCCAGAAATAGCCATAACTTCTGACATCATCGTTGGCTTTCCTGGCGAGACAGAGGAGGACTTTTTGCAGACCTTAGAAATGCTTGAAAGGGTAAGGTTTCAGGAGATATTCTCTTTTAAATACTCGGATAGACCCTTTGCGGCAGCCTCAAACTTCCAGGACAAAGTGCCTGAGGAGGTTAAAGAAGAAAGGCTAAAAAGGGTTCATGAGACGCAAGCTAAGATCACCGCAGAGGTCTATCAATCCTATGTCGGCAAAGAGGTTGAGGTGCTTGTTGAAGGAAGGAGCGAAAGGGATGAAAACCAACTCACAGGTAGAACTACTACCAACGTTATCGTAAACTTTTCCTCTCCGCGCTTAGACCTTGAAGGAGAGCTTGTTAAGGTGCTTATCACCTCTGCTGGAAAGCATTCTTTAAAGGGAAAATATCTTAGCCCTTCCTTTTAGCGAGCTCACTTAATATCTCAAGTCTTCCCCTTTCTATAAGGGCAATAAGTATATCCCTTTCTAAGATCACGGTGTTTTCCGCAGGATTAAAGATCATCTAGCTTATAACCAAGGGTTCCGCCAAAGATAAGTAAGATTAGCCAAATTACTCCTAAAAAAAGGAGCTTAAAACGCGAAGTCATAGGTTAAAAAAAAATAATCCCTCATCGTCTATTTGGGAAGTAAAGCTAATTTTCCAAATAAAGCACCCGCCCTTTTAAATAATAAGTTTCCTTTACCATAGGATTGATGGGATGGTCTTGCGCTTGGCTAAGCTTTTTTATTATTCTTCCTCTAAAGCCAAGCTTAGCCAAGCTTCGTTTGATTATTTCCTCTTGGGTTTCTTCGTTAAGAAAATGGGAGCAGGAAAAGAGGGCTAAGAAGCCACATCTTTCAGCAAAAATTCTAAGACAGGAAAAGTATAGAGTATCATAAAGCTTTAAGCCCTGGTCAAAATCTCCTTTTGATTTTATAAAAGCAGGCGGGTCAGCAATCACCACATCAGCCAAAAATGAGGGATTTTTGAGATAGTTTAGCACATCCTCTTTTATCAGAACGATCTTTTCAGAAAATCCGTTTAGCTTGGCTATTTCCTCTGCTAAATCTAAAGCCGTTTGTGAGCGGTCAACAAGGATTGCCCTCTTCGCTCCTCCTTTCAACGCATAAAAGGAAAAACCCCCCACATAGGAATAGAGGTCTAAAACTTCTTTTCCTTCCGAAAGCTTTGTCAAATACCTTCTTGCATCCCTCTGGTCAAGGAAAAAGCCTGTTTTCTGTCCAGAAAGCACTGGAATTAAAAACTTTATACCATCCATCTCAACGAGTAGAGGTTCCTCTATGCACCCCCAAGCAACCTCGGTGTAAAGAGAAAGCCCCTCTTCCTTCCTCTTTTGAGCATCGTTCTTCAGAACGACGCAAGAGGGTTCAAGCACTTCTCTTAGAGCTGATATGATGTTGCTTATAAGCTTTTCCATTCCTAAAGTATACACCTGAACTACAGCAACCTTATCATACACATCCACAACAAGACCGGGCAAAAAATCCCCTTCAGAAAAGATAAGACGAAAGGCAACCTCTCCAGGATAAAGCTCTTTTCTTAAGTTTAAAGCCCTTTTAAAGGCTTTGACAAAAAAATCTTTATCTATTGGCACATCCTCTCTGCATAGCACTTTTATACAATACCTTACCTTAGGATTAAAATAAGCTTGAGCAAGGAAATAACCTTCCTCGCTGTATAGGCTTACTAAACTTCCTTCGGGAATATACTCAAGCTGAGATTTTTCTGATTTTACCTCATCAAGGGTTAGCCAAAGATACCCTTTTAAAATCTTCTCTACTCCTTTCCTATTTACGACGACCTTTGGATACTTCATTCTTTATCACCTCAAGGCTCCGAAAAGGATTTGCCCTTTTGCTGATGGTATGCGGAAATTTGCACAAGCTTAAATCGGCAAAAACCGTTTCATTATCAAAGGTTATCTTAACTTTTTCCTTTCTCATAATGCATAGTCTTCCATCTTTGTCTTTACCAAGATTAATCTTTTCAAAGGTTCTGTTTTCTAGAAAGCATAGCCAAAGTCCATCCTTTAGCTTCCCTGTTAAGCCATCCCTCATAGCGGGAAGGGGCTTTTTTCTTTCCCAAAGAGAAAGAAAATACCTTTCTATGTCAGATGATTCTTGAACATAGACCTCAGAGAACTTTTCTGCATCTTTATCATTCCTCACAAGCTCACAGGCTTTATACTCATCCTGATTGATAAAGCTTGCATGACACACAGCACAACTTACCTTTTGTAAAATGCTTTTCTTGTGAAATATAAGCTTATCCTCTAAAACCTTTTTATGGCAGTCAAGACAGCTTGCCCTTTTCATGCTATACATTATCTCTTCTTTTCCATGACAACTTGTGCAGGAAAAACCATGGCTTGCATGAACATCAGCTTTCAAGTCATAATACTCTATTCCATACGGACGGGGAGGAAGCTTACCTTCAACAAAAGGAGACCGATAGTCTACAAACCAGTTATGAGGTGTCTTTCCTAAGTAGTCCATACCGACCCTTATGCTGTAATGACAGCTAAGACATTCTTCATTCCTTGGTTTTTCATAAGTATGCACCCTATGGCAGGCTAAACAACCCTTTCCCCGATGGGTCAATTCATAATCCTCACCTTCGTAAAAGATATGACAGGTAAAACAACGCTTCCCCAAGAAGTCAAGCACAAGCTTACTTTTTTCATCTAAAGATTTGTCTTCTGAGAGAGAGATAAGGTCTAATAAAGAAGATGCTTTTAAATTTAAACCAAAGCGGGCGAGCAAAAAACTTACCTTTTTTTGATAAGTATAATGCTGGGATTTAGCTAATCCTTTGACTTCCTGCCAATGACATTTGCCGCATACAGAAAAAACTCTATCCGGAGAGGGAGACTTAACGAGGTTTTGATGGGCAGAATCTTTTGTGGTTGCTTGCTCATTTCCACCATGACAAAGGACACAAGAAAGGTTGTGTTCGTTGACTTTAAGCTGGGTCTTTAGGATTTCGCCGTGGCACTCTTGGCATGATTTTATTTTTGAATTAGGCAAACTCTGGCAGGATGACAGAAAAAAGGCTATAAGAAGGATTAAGAAAAGCATGTCCTTTTGGCGTAGGAATCAAGAAGCTTTGCTACCTCTTCCGAGGTCTGAAAAGGTTTCCCTAAAACCTCCTGCCAGACCCTTCTCCCCTCCATGCAGAAGTAGAGCGGAATTTCGTCTAAATAATTTTTAAAAGGCTCTAAAATTCTTTTGTAGGCTTTAATCCTTCTGTCAATAAAATAGCGATACTTTTGGTCAAGACCTCTTATGAACTCATCGGCGTAGACCTTAGTCTTAGGAAAATTTTTTAGCGCTACCTCTTTAAGCTCAGGTGGAAACCGCAACATCCCAAGGCTAATCCAAGCAATTCTATTCAGCGGAAACCTGTTTAGGATCTCTTCAAGAACTTTAGAATACTCGGCTTCTCCACCTTCATAAAGGATGATTGGGTCGAAATGAAAAGCAAGGCTAAAGCCATGTTTTAGAGCGGACTCCGCACTTTGGAACCGAGTCTTTAAACTCGCTGTGCGTTTTTCTTCTTTTTCTATTATTCTCTCTGTGTTTACCGACCAGGCAAAGATAATTCGTTTATCGCTTGGAAGCTCTGAATAAAAGGCTGAAGAAGGAGCAGTTTTGGTTTTAAGCTCAAGGACTGCAAAAGGGTCAGTCTCTTTCCAAAATTCTATCAACGTTCTTGCTACACCGGTTAAAGCTTCAAAGACTAAGCTATCTGTAAATTCCCCCGTCCCTATGCGTGTAAGTTCTCCTTTTTTTGCTCTTTCTTTAAGAAAGGAATAAAGGCTCGTAAGACCATCCTCGATTAAGTTTGCCCAAATCCTAAATCCAGGCCTATTAAAATAAGCCTGAAGTATACAGTATGAACAGCCAAGGGGACAGTTTTCCGCAAAATGAAAGATAATATACCCGCAACATAGATAGTTCTTAGTCCCTGGACATTTCTTTACGAAAGCCCCTTTGTAGGGGGTTATAAGGACGACTGGCTCCTCAACCTGCCTTTCGCCCTCATGAGACTTTTCAAGACCCAAGCTAATAATTGAGCTTGAATGAACTCTTTTTAGAATCTCCTTTGTTAACCTAAAATTGACAGCTTTTTCATCAACGACTATCTTCAAGGTATTTTTAGAGGTAATTTTTAATCAAAATTTCAGCGATTTGAACGGCGTTCGTTGCTGCACCCTTTCTGAGGTTGTCAGCAACGACCCACATGTTAAGCCCCTTCTCAATGCTCAAGTCCTCTCTTATCCTTCCTACAAACACCTCATCCTTTCCGGCAACATCGATCTGCATTGGATAAACCTTGTTCTGAGGATCGTCAAGGACGACCACACCCGGGGCTTTCCTCAAGATTTCGCGAGCCTCCTCAGCAGTTAGCTTCTTTTCTGTTTCTATGTTTATGCTTTCTGCATGTCCGTAGAAAACTGGGACCCTAACCGTTGTTGCAGTAACAGCTATGCTTGGGTCTTCCATAATCTTTTTTGTCTCCTCAACCATCTTCATCTCTTCTTTAGTGTAACCGTTTGGTAAAAAGACATCGATATGAGGAATGCAGTTAAAGGCGATCCTTTGAGGAAGGTGCTTAGGAAGAGGCATAGAACTTCCTTCACACCAGGCTTTAGTCTGCTCCATAAGCTCAAAGATAGCCTTCTGACCTGCGCCAGAAACAGATTGATAGGTCGAAACTACAATCCGTTTTATCCTTGCGACATCATGAAGAGGCTTCAAAACAACAACCATCTGGATGGTGGAGCAGTTTGGATTTGCGATGATGCCTTTTTTTGTATAACCAGCCACTGCATGAGGGTTGACCTCAGGGACAACGAGAGGGACATCCGGGTCCATCCTCCAGGCGCTTGAGTTATCTATTACTACCGCACCGTCTCTCACAAAGAGCGGGGCAAAATCAAGGCTTCTTTGCGCACCAGCCGAAAAAAGGGCAATATCAATGCCCTTAAAGTTTTTTGCTTCTTCCAAAGCTTCCACAGGGATCTGCTCACCCTTAAAGGGAAGTAACGTACCTTTTGACCTTGCTGAGGCAAAAAGACGCAACTCTTTAATGGGAAAATTCCTCTCTTCGAGTACGGTTAGCATCATTCTTCCAACCGCACCCGTTGCCCCAACAACAGCCACCGTATACTCCTTCATTTCTTCCTCCAAACTCAAGATTTTGGACAAAATAGCATACATCTATAAACTTTCAACGCTTATTAGGTGGATTAGAAAGGGAGGACATCGAGTTAATTAAAGTGATAAGAACTTATTCCTTCCCAAGTTATAGCTATCGGTGGAAAAAGGGTAAGTGTTAAAGATTTTTTCTAGGCTTTTTTTTTCTAACAAAAGCCCAACAAAATCATGAATTTTTTTTTTGCTACCTCTAAAAGTTCCTCTGGGGGGATCTGCTTAATAACCTCATTGGTTCTTTTATCTATAACCTGAACGACTACCTGCCCAACATCTTGGTTGTACACAAGCTTAATTTCAAGATTAAAGAGAGAAAGAAAGTGGTTGAGGGCTTTTGAAAGCTCCTTGAGTTCTTCTTGGCTTAATTTTGTTTGATCCTTATATGAGGAAGGAGCTTGAGCTTTTTCAACCCTCTGAGTGGATTCTCTTTGTTGGGTTTGTTGAGCCTGCATACCAGGGTCTAAAACGATGTGTTTTTGAAGTTCTACCTTCATGTTAATCCTCCTGGCCAAGACTTACTCGAACAACTTAGAAAATTCCTGTTTATTTTATTCGGCTATTCTAAAATAAACTTAAATCTTCCTCCAGAGATATAAGGTGACCACTCCAAAGGTTAAACCTTTTGTAAAGACCTCGGAAAAACCTGTTTTTCTGAGCATTCCCCTTACTGTTTCTACTTCTGGGAAGTTTTCTATGGATGTAGCAAGATACCTGTAAGCTTGATAATCCCCTGTCAGCAGGCCACCGACTAAGGGTATGATCTTCTTTAGATAAAGAAAATATACCTTCCGTAATACAGGAAGTTTAGGCCTTGAAAATTCTAGAATTGCAAGGAGACCATTCTTTTTTAGGACCCTATGCATCTCCTGTAGAGCCTTATCTCGATTAACCAAATTTCTAAAACCAAAGGCAATGGTTACCGCTCCAAAGGTTTCATCCTTAAAGGGAAGCTCCTCGGCATCCCCACAAACTGGATAGACAAAAGAAAGGTCAAGCGTTCTTTTGGCTAGACCAAACTTTAACATTTCCCGGCTTAGGTCTAAGGCGAAGGCTATACGCTTTTTTCTTTTCAAAATCTCCAAGGTCAAGGTATAGGGACCACAACATAAATCAAGGATGGGAGGATCAACCTCATCTAAGGCTTGTGAAACTTTTTTTCTCCAGCCCTTGTCTTGCCAAAAACTACAAATGCTATTTGCCAGGTCATAATGCCTTGCAATCTTTCCAAACTTATCCTTCATAAAATCTTTATGAGCGGTGCTTTTATCCATGCTTAAAAGTGGACAAACTTTAGAATGGGTATTTTTGAAATTATCCCCATATCAAGCAGGTTTTGACAGAAATAAAGGAATGCCCTCTGCTTTAGACCAGAGAAATCAAATTCAAGATGATGAAGATAATCAAGGAGAAAAGTTTTATCCAAATAGGAGGAATATTCTTTGACGATGAGAGAAAGGTCGGCTAAAGCTTTGGCTCGGCTAAGGTATAAGTTTTCAGCAAGGATTCTTAATTCTTTTTTGTATAGGGAGAGGACTTCCTTTCTTACTAAAAGCAGAGCAAACACGAAGGGATAGCCCGTTTCTTCAAGCCATACCTCAGCAAGGTCAGTCACAAAAGGAAACTTTCCGCTATAGAGTAGCTCAAGCGCCTCGTTCCCTATGGCTAAGTAGCCATCAATGGTTTCAAAAAAGGCTTGACCCTCTTCGTTGCTTAACCTTCGAAATGAATGGTTAAGCTTCAAATAGACCGGCTTAATTTTATTCATCTTTTCAAGGACGAGACGAAGGAGAGCAAAGGAAGATTCAGTCTCTGGCGTTATGCCAATAGTTTTCCCTGAAAGCTCTGAGAGAGGAACTTTGTGAAAAAGGCAAACACTCTTTACCTTGCCAACCGCGCTTATAGAGATGTCAGGAATAAGGATATAGTCTTCATAGTGTTTAGCATAAAAAACGCTTGAGCAAAGCCCACAATCGACCTCCCCTACAGCCAATTTCTCGTTTAACCGAGAAGGTACATCAAAGACAAGCTCAATTCCGTTCATCTTGGGGAGATGATAAAGAAAGGGCAAGGTGTTTAGGTAATTAGGGAAGCCTACCCTAAGCATGGATCCTATAGACGATTTTTTTCTCGGCTCGGATAAATTCAATAAGGGCTTTTTCTGGGTCTTCCGTCAATGGAAAAGAAAGGCTTATGGCTAAAAGGTCAGGGGTTGCCCCTTCAGTTAATTGGCAAGCACCGTCAAAGCCAAGGGCTTTTGCCCCCCTCTGGGTGGCCATAAGAAGTAGCTCTGTAGCTGGGACTTCGGGATAAAAACTGTGTAAAGTCTTAATTTCTTCGAAGATAGAAAGCCTGTCAACGCTTGCTAAGGAATCCGTCCCAAGAACAACCCTAAGTCCGCAGGCTAAAAGCAGAGGAAGCTTTGGGATGCCTGCCCCTGTGTAAAGATTACTCCGAGGGCAAAGGCAGATTATCGGGTTTCGTTTTTTAAGGATTCTAAGGTCATCTTCTGTTAAGTGAACGCAGTGGACCAAGATTGTGTTTTCGTCAAGAACCCCTAAGCTTTCAAGATAAGAAACGGGTGTGAAACCCTTCACGGTAAAGCTCTCGTCCCACTTCCCCCTTGAAACAAGAAGATTAAGCAAAGGACCCTCTCCCCGTAGCAAAAAGTCTACTTCCTCCTGAGATTCTGCACAATGGATCATAAAAGGCGTTCTATGTTTTCGAGTGTAGGATTTTATAGCCTGGATCATGATGGGGGTAACGGTGTATGGAGAATGGGCTGAGTAGGTAGTTTTTACTCGTCCATTGATGGTATGCCTGTCCTTAAGCTCTACTTTCCCTTTAAAGCAGAGAATTTCTTCGAAAAAATACCCTCGAAGCGGTGATTCATTTAGAACAGGAATAGTTATCCCAGTGTTCCCAACGTCCCCCAAGATAGAAATTCCCTCTCTCCAAAGCTCAAGCAGGGCAAACCTTGCCGACTCCGCCATCTCTACCGGAGTTAATGCTTCCCTTTTTTTAATAACTTGATAAAGCCAGTTAATAAATGAGCCTGATGGTAAAATCCTGAACCTTAAAGCTGAAAGCTCAAGATGAGTGTGCACATTGGCTAAGGCTGGGAATAAGACCAGGTCTTCAAGGTCTATAAACTTGGCTTTAGGAGGTGCTAGCTTAAGGTCTTTATACGGGTATATACCAACTATTCTTTGGTCTTTTATCTCAACGCAACCAGAAAAAATAGGAGGCTTGGTGACAGGAATGACGACTTTGGCCCTAAAAAGGTAGTGTTCCTTGGGATGAATTAGTATTTCTTCCATGTTTGATTTAGGCTCTATTCAAGAAGGGTATAGTCCATCCTTCTTCTCTTGGGGATGTAGCCTGCTCCTATGATGTATTTTCGAATTTCTTCCTCGTTTAAACGAAAAGACACTCCTGTTGCGGAAACAACATTCTCTTCAATCATGGTACTTCCAAAATCATTCCCTCCAAAATCAAGGGCAAGCTGGGCTATCCTTGGTCCTTGAGTAACCCAAGATACCTGAATATTCTTAATATTATCAAGATAAATTCTACTTATAGCTAAGACTTGCAAGTATCTTGCTGCACCTACTTTTTTAAGATGAGAAAGCGCGGTGTTTCCTGGTTGAAAGGTCCAGGGTATAAAGGCTGTAAAACCTGAGGTTTTATCTTGAAGGCTTCGTATCTTATCTAAGTGTTCGATTATGTCTTCCTCTGTTTCAACATGCCCAAACATCATGGTTGCCGTGGTTTTAAGACCAAGTCTATGGGCGCATTCCATAACATACAGCCATTCTTCTGAGGTTGCCTTGCGAGGTGAAATCTGCTTTCGGACGCGGTCAACAAGGATTTCAGCCCCACCACCAGGAATAGAATCAAGACCTGCAGAGATAAGCCTTTTTAAAACTTCATCAACTGATAGCCCCGAGGTTTTACTAAGATAGATAATCTCAGGCGGTGAAAGAGCATGTAGATGAACTTGAGGAAACTTCTGTTTAATAAACCTAAATAGGTCTTCGTAGTACTCTAAAGTAAGCTCAGGGTGCAACCCTCCTTGTAAGAGGATTTGATATCCTCCAAGGGCTAAAGTTTCCTCTATCTTTTTAGCAATCTCCTCATAGCTTAAAAGAAAAGCCTTTGGGGAGTTTGGAGGAACAAAGAAGGCACAAAATTTACATCCAGAAATACAAACGTTCGTGTAGTTGATGTTTCTATCGACGACATAAGTAACTATTGGCTGAGGATTTAACCTAAAACGGACTTCTCTTGCTAGCGCTCCAAGCTCATGAAGAGGAAGCTTAAAAAGAAGAATGCCCTCTTTAGGAGTTAACCTTTCTCCAGCCTTCACTTTTTCTTTTATCTTCTCAAGTTCCTTCATTTTTCGATACCAAGCCTTGCAGGAACTCCGCAATCAAAATAATGCTTTATCGGCTTCATCTCAGTAACCAGGTCAGCCTCATCAATTAAGGATTGCGGGGCATATCTTCCAGTAATAACAACCTCAAGGGAAGTTGGTTTTTTTTGTAAAAAAGAAATAAGTTCATTCTCGCTGATTATACCCCAATTCAAGGCATAGGTAAGCTCATCAAGAACAAGAATTTGATATTCCCTTTTTTCGGCAACTTCTAAAGCTTTTTTCCAACCTCTTCGAATTTCTTCTATCAATTCTTGAGAGAGGTTGCCCATCACAAAACCCCCAGCGTGGAAGTTTTGATACAAAACTTGGGGATAGAAGCTTTCAAGAACTTTTACTTCGGATGAAGTAGGGGGTTTAAAGAACTGAAAAAAGGCTACCTTTAGCCCGGCACCGATTGCCCTGATGGTTAACCCTAAGGCTGCAGTTGTCTTCCCCTTCCCTTCCCCGATGTAAAGCTGCACATAACCCCTTCCCCATTCCATATTCTACAATTTACTACAAAACCCCTTTTATACCACACCTGAGGCTGTTCTAAAAAATCCCTCATCGGGACGCCCCTCCAACCTCTAAATGAGCTGACCTACTCCTCACCCTATCCCACGCCCCTTCCACCAACATAGGCTTCAGAGGAGAAAGGTCCCTTGGCAAGACCTTTCCAAGAATAGGGAAGAGGAGGGGTACCTTCAGAACTTGCCAAGCTACTTGAGAGACCTCTTTAG
>JBMSAU010000101.1:0-19221 GCA_049414625.1 Thermodesulfobacteriaceae bacterium | reverse complement strand
GTGATGCCTGGGGATAATGTGGAGCTTGAGGTGGAGTTGATAAAGCCTGTAGCGTTGGAGGAGGGATTGAGGTTTGCGATAAGGGAAGGAGGAAAGACAGTAGGAGCAGGTGTCGTAACAAAAATAATAGAGTAGGTGTTTAGTCATGGCCAAAAAAGGAGATCGGATAATCATTCACTTACAGTGTACTGAATGCAAAAGAATAAACTATACTACATCGAAGAACCGTAGAAATACGCCCGATAGGCTTGAGCTTAGAAAGTATTGCCCCTGGGATAGAAGGCATACCCTTCACCGGGAGGTTAAGGAGTAAAACCTTTGGGGTAGGGCAGTAGCTCAAGTGGCAGAGCATCGGACTCCAAATCCGAAGGTTGGGGGTTCGAGTCCCTCCTGCCCTGCCATTTTTTTATTTTTATTATTTAGAGGGGTTGTATGGAAGAAAAGAAGGTAAAATTGAGCCCTACGGCTTTTCTAGATAAAGCAAAGGTCTTTTTAAAAGAGGTAAAGATTGAGGCTAAGAGGATAACTTGGCCTGAAAGGAAGCAGGTTTTGAGAGGCGCGGCAACCGTTATTTTTTTGAGTTTGTTTATAGGGGCTTATCTTGGATTCCTTGACATGATTTACAATTTTATAATTTCAATTATATTAAGGTAGTCATGGCTAAGGCTTGGTATTCAATTCATGTTTGGGCAGGCATGGAAAACAAGATTAAAGAACGGTTAGAATCTATTCTTGCCGAGATGGGAATGACAGATTTGGTGGAAAGGTTTTTTGTTCCTCCCCCTAAGATAATCGAGGTTGTATATTCACCTGAAAAGGTGTCGCAGAAGGTCTTTTATTCTGGTTACATTTTGTTTTACGGCGAGCTTAAGGAGGAGTTAAGGCAAGCTATCTCTGAGATAGAGGGTGTTTTAGGTATTTCTGGAGCTGATAAGTATCAATTTTTCCGCAACGAGGAGGTAGAAAAGCTTATTCAGAACTTAGTTGTTGAAGAGATAAAGCCTAAGCCAAGGTATCAGTTCATGCCTGGTGATAAGGTAAAGATTGCCGAGGGGCCTTTTGCAAATTTTATTGGGGTTGTTGATGAGATAAAACCTGATAAAGGCAAAGCAAGGGTGCTTGTGAGCATTTTCGGTAGAGAAACACCGGTTGAGATAGAGCTAACCAATCTTCAGAAGATTTCATAGGGGGATGTTTGACGTATGGCTAAGAAGGTTATAGCTCAGATTAAATTACAACTGCCAGCAGGGCAAGCAACCCCTGCGCCTCCAGTTGGACCTGCCTTGGGTCAACATGGTGTAAACATTATGGAGTTTGTCAAAGCTTTTAACGAGAAGACCCGTGGGCAGGAAGGTCTTATCATCCCTGTCATCATCACGGTTTATTCGGATAGGTCCTTTACTTTTGAGCTTAAGACGCCTCCAGCTTCAGTCCTTATCAAAAAGGCTCTTGGGATTGAGACGGGAGCTCATTCACCAGGGAAGGAGATAGTGGGGAAGCTCACTCGAAAACAGCTTGAAGAGATTGCTAAAATGAAGATGAAGGATATGAACTGTACAACCCTCGAGGCAGCTATCCGCTGTATAGAGGGAACAGCTCGGTCGATGGGCGTGGAAATAATTGACTAAGGGAGAGGAAAGGTTATGGCAAAAAGGAGTAGAAGATACAGAGAGGTTTTAGCCAAGGTAGATAGAACAAAGAGATACACCTTTGAAGAAGCAATAAAGCTTGCTTTGGAGACGGCAACTGCCAAGTTTGATGAAACTGTTGAGGTTGCGGTTAACTTGGGGGTTGACCCAAGGCATGCTGACCAGATGGTGAGAGGTTCAGTTCTTCTTCCTCATGGAACGGGTAAATCTGTTAGGGTTCTTGTTTTTGCTAAAGGAGATAAGGCTAAGGAAGCTCTTGAGGCAGGGGCTGACTATGTTGGGGATGAGGACCTTATAAAGAAGATTCAAGAAGAAGAATGGCTTGATTTTGACAAAGCAATCGCTACCCCTGACATGATGCCTCAGGTTAGCAAGCTTGGTAAGATCCTTGGTCCAAGGGGATTGATGCCAAGTGCCAAAACTGGGACGGTGACCTTTGATGTAGCTAAAGCTGTAAGAGACATCAAGGCGGGCAAGGTTGATTTTAAGGTAGATAGAGGCGGTGTTGTTCACGCTCCGATTGGTAAAGTCTCTTTTGGTGAAAAAAAACTCCTTGAGAACTTGGCAGCCTTTATGGATGCCCTAATTAAGGCTAAACCACCCGGGGCTAAAGGGCAGTATATCAAGGGCATAACTATTTCTACCACGATGGGGCCTGGGATAAAGGTTGATGTAAACGATATAAGGAATCTACTCCAGAAGTATTCTGGAGATTAAGCAGGTATCGTTTGAGGGCCTGAAGGTGCCCTCTTCTATAGAGGGCCCTCTGGCCAGAGACGGTTTGGTGCCCTTTAGGGCTTAAATGGTTTTAGGCCAGCCAACCGTAGGTGCGGAAGGGTGCCCTTCCAAAAATTTGATTAGGAGGGTTGGCTTTGAAGACGCGTGCTAAGAAAGCTGAAATTTTAAAATCATTAGAGGAGAAGCTTGAGAGAGCAAACGCGCTTTTTGTTCTTTCTTTTAAGGGATTTACTGCTCATGAGAGTAATGAGATAAGAAAGCTTGTTAGGGAGAAAGGAGGAGAGTTCAGGGTAGTTAAGAACACTCTCCTTCGAATTGCAAGCGAAAAGAAGGGGAAGCAGGTGGTAAACGACTATGTGGAGGGACCGACGGCGATAGTCTTTAGTTATCAAGACCCAGTTGAGATAGCCAAAGTTTTGAAAGAGTACATCAAAACACATCCCTCTCTTACCTTGAGAGGGCTTGTTTTGCAGGATAAGGGTTATGATGCTGCGATGGTTGATGAGCTGGTTAAACTTCCACCGAAGGAGGTTCTCATCGCTCAACTACTTGGGACAATTCAGGCACCTATTGTTAACTTTGTAGGGGTGCTTTCTGGTATTTTGAGGAAATTTCTCTATGTGCTTAAGGCAATTGAAGAAAAGAAGGCTAAAGGAGAGGCTTAATAAAGAAAAAACAAAAGGAGGGTAGGAGATGCCAGTAACAAAGGAAGAGGTAATCGAGTTTATTTCTAACATGACGGTGCTTGAGCTTTCCCAGTTTATTAAGGAACTTGAGGAGAAGTTTGGGGTTACAGCTGCCGCTCCAATAGCAGCAGTGGCAGCGGTTGCAGGAGTAGCTGCTCCTCAAGCTGAGGCTAAAGCTGCAGAAGAGAAGACGGAGTTTGATGTTATTCTTGCCGAGGTTGGAGCTAACAAGATAAATGTGATTAAGGTTGTCAGAGAGATTACTGGGCTTGGTCTTAAGGAGGCAAAAGACTTAGTTGAAAGCGCACCAAAGCCAATTAAGACCGGTGTGTCCAAGGCTGAAGCCGAAGAAATCAAGAAAAAACTTGAGGAAGTTGGCGCAAAGGTCGAAATTAAGTAATCTTGACAATCTCATCTTATTAGTTTAAAGTTTAAATTAGAATAGGGTGTCTTTTTATGGGGATACTCTAATTGTCTTTTCTAATCATTAGAATTCAGAAGGGGGTCTCAAGTAATGTCAAGGATAGACGGAAATATGAGTATAAGGAAAAGCTTTGCTAAGGTTAAGCAGATGATGGATGTTCCTTATCTTCTTGCTATACCAAAGGAATCATACGAAAATTTTCTTCAACGTAACGTTCCATTAGAATCAAGGAAAAACGTTGGGATTCATAGGGCATTAAAGACTGTTTTTCCTATTAGGGATTATGCTGATACAGCGGTTTTAGAATATCTTGACTATCAAATCATGCCTCCAGAGTATGATCCAGATACCGCGAAGGAGAAGGGACTAACTTATGAAGCCTCAATGAAGTTGAGGGTAAGGCTTACAACTTTTGATGTAGATCCTGATACCTGGGTAAAAAGCATAAGGGATATAAAGGAGCAGGAGCTTTATTTTGGGGCTATTCCCTTAATGACCGAAAAGGGTAGTTTTATCATCAACGGGACAGAAAGGGTAGTAGTCAATCAACTTCAACGTTCTCCTGGTGTCATCTTTGAGAAGGACAAGACCCATGCTCGGGCTGGAAGGCTTACCTATGTAGCAAGGGTTATTCCTGTAAAAGGTTCTTGGGTAGATTTTACCTTTGACTATCGTGGAAGGCTCTATGTGAGAATAGATAAAAGAAAAAACATCTCTGCAACTGTCTTTCTAAAAGCTCTTGGTTTTACTGAGGAGGAGATTTTGAAGCTTTTCTATCCTGTGGAAACCTTTTATCTCCTGGAAGAAGGAGTGGAAAGAGAGATCAATTCTGAAATTTTAGCGGGAACTAAAGCAGAGGTTGACCTTATAAACCCGGAAACAGGAGAAGTTCTGATCAAAAAGGGAAAAGCAATTAGTCAACCTCTTATAAAAAGGATCCTTAGTTCTGGGGTAAAGCGTTTAAAGGGTGAAGATAAGCTAATTTTAGGAAAGATATCTGCTGAGGATGTTATCGACCCAGAGACGGGAGAGGTCCTACTTAGTTTGAACGAAGAGATCACAGAAGAAAAGCTAAAGCTTCTCCGAGAAAAGGGATTTAAGGAGGTAAAAGTTCTTTTCACAAGTCTTCAGCGATATTCTACGGCTATAAGGGATATGCTTAAGACTGATAAGGCGAAAACCAGGGAAGAAGCCATCCTTGAGATCTATAGAAAGATGAGACCCTCATCCCCTGTAACTCTTGAAGTAGCTGAGGCTTATTTTCGTTCCCTATTTTTTGACCTTCAGACCTATGACCTTTCTGAGATTGGAAGATACAAAATAAATCAAAGACTAAATCTTGACGTACCCATAAATGTTAGGGTCTTAACCAGAGAGGATGTCGTAGCCATCATTAAAGAGCTTATGCGGCTGAGGGCTAACGAAGAGGAAGGAGATGATATCGATAGTTTAGCTAACCGTAGAGTGAGGTCTGTGGGGGAGCTGGTGGAAAACCAGTTTCTTCTTGGCTTGATGCGGATGGAAAGGATTATCAAAGAAAAAATGCAACTTCAGGAGATAGAAAATCTTACTCCAAGCGACCTGATAAACAGCAAGCCTGTGATCTCTGCGGTTAAAGAATTCTTTGCTCAGGGGCAGCTTTCTCAGTTTATGGACCAGACGAATGTTCTTTCTTCTTTAACCCATAAAAGAAGGCTATCTGCTCTTGGTCCTGGAGGGCTTACCAGGGAGAGGGCTGGCTTTGAGGTTCGAGATGTTCATCCAAGTCATTACGGTAGGATCTGTCCCATCGAAACACCAGAGGGTCCTAACATTGGTTTGATCGTTTCTCCTACCACTTACGCTAGGGTTAATCCTTATGGATTTTTAGAGACGCCTTTCAGGGTAGTAAAGAACGGAAAGATCACGGACGAGGTCGTTTACCTCAGCGCGGCTGAAGAAAAGGATTTGGTCATAGCCCAATCTACTATCAACATTGACAAAGAAGGGAACATTCTTGACGAGGTTGTTCCTGCCAGAAAAAACGGTGAATTCATAATGGCAAGGCGGGAGGAAGTTGATTTAGTTGATCTATATCCTGCTCAGGTAGTGAGTCTCTCAAGCTCGCTTATACCTTTCCTTGAGCACGACGATGCAAACCGAGCCCTCATGGGTTCTAACATGCAGAGGCAAGCTGTTCCTCTTATTAAAACCAAGGCACCACTTGTTGGCTCTGGAATGGAAAGGGTTGTAGCAAGAGATTCGGGCTATTTACTTGTTGCTGAAGATGATGGGGTGGTGGAGGAGGTAGATAGCACAAGAATTGTGGTAAGCTACTTTGGGAAGGATGGGGGTTTACCAAGGGTTAAGGTTTATGACCTTGTGAAATGGCAAAAGACAAACCACAATACAACCTTTTCTCAAAGACCTATTGTTAGACCTGGTCAGAGGGTAAAGAAGGGAGATATTTTAGCTGATGGTCCTTCAATGGATAGAGGTGAGCTAGCCCTTGGAAAAGATGTTCTTGTTGCTTTTATGCCCTGGAGAGGGTACAACTTTGAGGACTCTATTATCATTTCTGAGAGGCTTGTTAGGGACGATGTTTTCACATCCATCCATATTGAAGAGTTTGAGTGCGTTGCTAGGGAAACAAAGCTTGGAAAAGAGGAGATTACTCGAGACCTTCCCAATGTGAGCGAGGAAGCTTTGCGAAATCTTGATGATAGCGGGATTGTTAAGATTGGTAGCTATGTCCGTCCGGGCGATATCCTTGTCGGTAAGGTTACTCCAACCGGTGAGACAACCCTTACTCCTGAAGAGAAGCTTTTAAGAGCTATCTTTGGGGAGAAGGCAAAGGATGTTAAGGATACCTCTCTTAGGGTGCCAGCTGGGATCGAGGGGATTGTTATTGACACCAAGGTTTTAACCAGAAAAGGCATAGAAAAGGATAGCCGAGCTAAACAGCAGGAAGAAAAGGCTATCTCAGAGCTATTAAGAAGACAATCTGATGTTCTTGAAGTTTTGAGAAGACATCTTGTGGTCAAGCTTGCAGAAATTTTAGCAGGAGAGAAGGCAACATCAAACCTTGAGGTTGAGGGAGAAGTATTTGTTAAGAAGGGAGAGGTTCTGAATAAGGAACTGCTTAAAAACCTTCCACCAGCTGTTCTTCCAAAGCTCAAGGAAATTGTTCCTAAGGAGAAAAAAGAGATAGTGCAGGAGCTACTTTCAGCCTTTGAAAAGCAGAAAAAAGCAATTGTTGAGGAGTATGAAGCTGCAATCAATCGTATAAAGAAGGGAGATGAGCTTCCACCTGGTGTTCTAAAGATAGTCAAGGTTTATGTAGCCATGAAGAGGAAACTTCAGCCGGGTGATAAGATGGCAGGTCGGCACGGAAACAAGGGCGTTGTCTCTAAGATAGTTCCTATTGAGGATATGCCTTATCTTCCTGATGGCACACCTATTGACATCATACTTTCTCCTCTTGGAGTTCCTTCCCGTATGAACATTGGTCAGCTACTTGAGACTCATCTTGGGTGGGCTTGCAAGGAGCTTGGGAGGAAGGTGGCTAAGCTTGCTGAGGAATATCAGGTTGTTGCGGTTAAGGAACTTTTAAAAGAAATCTTTACAGAGGAGGAATACGAGAGGTTAGTTAAAGGGAAAAGCGATGAAGAAGTGCTTGAGCTTGCTAAAGGCTTTATGGATGGTATACCTATAGCTACACCGGTCTTTTGCGGAGCAAAAGAGGAAGAGATTAAGAAGTGGCTTAGGCTTGCTGGGCTTTCAGAATCAGGGACTACGGTACTTTATGATGGTATGACTGGGGAGCCTTTCTTAGAGCTTGTCACAGTAGGATATATGCATATGCTAAAGCTTCACCACCTTGTGGACGACAAGATCCATGCTAGGTCAACGGGACCTTACTCTTTGATTACTCAACAGCCTCTTGGCGGAAAATCTCAGTTTGGTGGTCAAAGGCTTGGTGAGATGGAGGTTTGGGCTATCGAAGCTTACGGTGCAGCCTATACACTGCAAGAATTTTTGACTGTGAAGAGCGATGACGTTGAAGGCAGGGCAAGGACGTATGAAAGGCTTGTTAAGGGGAAGAACTTTCTTGAATGCGGTATGCCTGAAAGTTTTAGGGTCTTAATGAAGGAGCTACAAGGACTTTGTTTGAATGTTGAGTTGATTGAAGAATAAAAAACCTAACAAACCTAATAAAAGGGAGGTTTAGACCGTATGAGGGATCTGTTGTCGATCCTCGAAAAACCAAAGGATTGGATGAGAATAAGGGCGGTTAAGATTGGTCTTGCAAGCCCGGACAACATACGCGAGTGGAGCTTTGGCGAGGTTAAAAAGCCTGAAACCATAAATTACCGCACCATGAAGCCGGAGAGGGACGGTTTATTCTGTGCCAAGATTTTTGGACCTGTTAAGGATTTTGAATGCCTCTGCGGAAAGTATAGGGGGATAAAACATCGTGGAGTTATCTGCGAAAAGTGCGGGGTGGAAGTTATTCATAGCAAAGTTAGGCGCGAACGGATGGGGCACATTGAGCTTGCCTCGCCTGTTGCTCATATCTGGTATCTAAGGAGCATCCCTTCAAAGATTGGCTTACTTCTTGATATGAATTTAAAAGAAGTAGAATCCATCCTTTATCTTGAGCGCTATGTAGTGATAGAAAGCGAGGTTGAGGAGTATCCTGTTGGGAAGATCTTAACAGAGGAGCAGGCATTATATTTGGTGGAGCAATATGGTGATAAGGTAAGGGTAGGGACAGGTGCGAGCGCTATTCAGGAGTTGTTGAAGAGGCTTGACCTTAAGCAACTTGCTAAGGATATTCAAGCCCAGATGGAAGCAACAAGGCAGGAGGCAAGGAGGAAAAAGCTTGGGAAAAGGCTTCAATTGATCAAAGCCCTTTTGGAGTCAGGAAACAGGCCAGAGTGGATGATCCTTGAGGTTCTTCCGGTAGTTCCTCCTGAGCTTAGACCGCTTGTTCCGCTTGAGGGGGGAAGATTTGCCACTTCAGACCTAAACGACCTTTATCGTAGGGTAATTAACAGGAATGTGCGTTTGAAAAAGCTCATCGAGCTTGATGCACCTGACATCATTTTGCGCAATGAAAAGAGGATGCTTCAGGAGGCGGTTGATGCCCTTTTGGATAACGGTCGCCGGGGCAGACCGGTAACTGGAGCAAATCGTAGACCTTTGAAGAGTCTTTCAGATAGTTTGAGGGGTAAGCAGGGTAGGTTTAGGCAAAACCTCCTTGGGAAAAGGGTTGATTTTTCAGGAAGGTCGGTGATCGTTGCCGGACCAGAGTTAAGGATGCATCAATGTGGTCTTCCAAAGAAGATGGCAATTGAGCTTTTTAAACCTTACATCTATGGTTGGCTTGAAAGAAATGGCTATGCATCAAACATCAAGACGGCAAAAAAGCTTGTAGAGGAAGAGCATCCAGCGGTTTGGGATGCCCTTGAAGAGATAGTTAAGGAATATCCTATAATGCTCAACAGGGCTCCAACACTTCACCGTCTTGGTATTCAAGCCTTTGAACCGGTGCTCATAGATAGTAAGGCGATCCAGCTTCATCCTTTAGTTTGCGTTGCTTATAATGCTGACTTTGATGGCGACCAGATGGCGGTGCATGTTCCTCTTTCGGTTGAAGCTCAGGTGGAAAATCGGGTGCTAATCCTTTCAACAAACAACATACTTCTCCCAGCAAACGGAATCCCTGTTGTTTATCCTACTCAAGACATGGTTCTTGGGCTTTACTACATGACGATGGAAAAGCCCTTTGCTAAGGGTGAGGGCAAAATTTTCAAGGACAGGGATGAGGTGATCTTAGCTTATCAGAGCGGTGAGGTAGACCTTCAGGCAAAGATAAAGGTTAGAATTAATGGAAGGCTTGTTGATACTACCGTAGGTAGGGTGATAGTATCTACCATCGTTCCCGAGGAGATACCCTTTGAGGAATACAACAAGCCCTTGGCCAAAAAGGAGCTTCAGCAGTTGATCAACCTTTCTTATAGACTGGCTGGTAACAAAAAGACGGTTATCTTTGCGGACAAGCTTAAAGATTTGGGCTTCGCCATGGCTACGCGGTCGGGGCTTTCTATAGCTGTTGACTATTTGACCATTCCTTCCAAGAAGGCTGAGATTCTTGCCGAAGCTGAAAAGAAGGTATCTGAGATTGAACAGCAGTATAATGAAGGTTTGATCACCGAATCTGAGAGGTATAACAAGATAGTGGATGTCTGGCAAAACGCTACTGAGCGAGTTACAGAGGAGATGATCAAAGTCATGGAGAAAAAGGAGTACATTGGACCGAACGGAGAAAGGGTTATTGGACCAAGTCTTAACCCAGTGTTTATCATGGCTCATTCTGGTGCTCGTGGTTCAAAGGATCAAATTAAACAGCTTGCTGGAATGCGTGGTCTTATGTCTAAGCCTTCGGGAGAGATCATTCCTACGCCGATTAGGAGTAACTTCCGTGAGGGTTTGTCAGTGCTTGAATACTTTGTATCAACGCACGGTGCTCGTAAAGGTTTAGCAGACACTGCTTTGAAAACGGCAAACGCTGGATATCTTACAAGAAGACTTGTGGACGTTGCTCAGGATTGTATGGTGACTGAAGAAGATTGCGGGACTATCGACGGCATTGAAGTAGGGCATCTTACCGAGGGCGGTGAGATCGTAGATCCTGTTTGGGATAGGGTGCTTGGAAGGGTAGCTTTGGAAGACATCGTTGACCCGGTAACTGGCGAGGTTTTAGTGCGGGCAAACGAGGAGATCGACGAGGCTAAGGCAAAGAAGTTAAAGGAAGCTGGAATCGACAAGGTGATGATCCGGTCTGTTTTGACTTGCGAAGCAAAGTTTGGTGTTTGTCGCATGTGTTATGGCAGGGATCTCGCCACTGGTAGGCTTGTTGAGCTTGGCGAGGCGGTTGGGATCATCGCTGCCCAGTCGATCGGTGAGCCCGGAACACAGTTAACCATGAGAACCTTTCATATCGGTGGTGCTGTTGGCGGCGTAAGGGAGCGTAGCGAACACATCGCTCAGAGCCACGGAGTGGTTAAGTATTTAAACATCAGGTATGTGGAACGTCCAGACGGGGCGCTTGTTTCTCTGAACAGACAGGGAGAGATTGCCATCATCGGTCCTGATGGTCGAGTGTTAGAAAAATATCCTGTTACTTACGGGGCAAAGATTAAAGTAAAGGAAGGGGAAGCGGTAAAACCAGGCGACCTCCTTGTGGAGTGGGACCCATATACACTTCCTATCATCACTGAAGTTTCAGGTAGAGTGAAGTTTGGAGATATCATAGAGGGCGTGACCATAGACGAGAAGATTGACCCTACTACAGGGCGAATGATGCGTATTGTAAGAGATTACAAGCTCACAGATTATCGTCCGCGGATTTCAATAAAGGACGAAAAAGGTAGGACGATTGACCTTCCTGACGGGCGTGGTAAGGCAAGGTATGAGCTACCAGTTGGAGCCATCATCAGCGTAAACGAGGGAGATTATGTCGAGGCTGGCGATATCATTGCAAGAATTCCGCGAGAAATCGTTAAGGCTAAGGACATAACCGGTGGTTTGCCTAAAGTTACTGACCTTTTTGAGGCAAGGAAGCCTAAGGACCATGCCATAGTGAGCGAGATTGAGGGTAGGGTTGTCTTTGAGAAGGATGTTAGGGGTAGAAAGGTTTTAACCATTCAACCTGAGGTAGGCGAACCGATTGAGTATCAGATACCTAAGGGGAAGCATATTGTTGTAAGAGAGGGAGATTACATAAGACCTGGAGATGCTTTGATTGAGGGCACACCCAATCCTCATGATATCCTTAGAGTGCAAGGTGTGAAAGGAGTGGCTAGGTTTTTAGTGGAAGAAATTCAGCAGGTTTATCGCGCGCAGGGTGTTAAGATCCATGACAAGCATTTTGAGGTTATTGTAAGGCAGATGCTTAAGAAGGTGAAGATCAAAGAGGCTGGAGATACTGATTTTATGATTGGCGAGATAGTGGATAAGGTGAAGTTTGAAGAGGTCAACGAAAAGGTCCTTGCCCAAGGAGGAAGACCAGCCCAAGCGGAACCAGTGATCATGGGTATCACGAAGGTAGCATTAATGACCGATTCTTGGTTGTCAGCTGCTTCCTTCCAGGAGACAACCAGAGTGCTTACTGAGGCGTGTATTGCTGGAAAGGTAGATTATCTAAGAGGTTTGAAGGAAAACGTTATCGTTGGAAGGCTTATTCCTGCTGGGACAGGAAGAATAGTTTACGAAGAGAAAGGTTGGCTGTAAGGGGGGCTCTTTACAAGGGAAAAAGATGTGTTATTTTTTATTTAGGTCTTTGAAAAGTGGGGGCGAAAGGGTTCGACGGGGTAAGTTAGGGTTAAACTGCAGGCCGTGGTTGCGCCCGCCACGTAAAAAAGGGTGCAAAAAAACAACTGCCGACGAATACTCCTACGCTTTGGCAGCCTAATCTAAGAGCTGCCACGTCCCTTAAGCTACTTGCCTGCGGTGCTTAAGGGGCGTGACCGAAGCAGGCTTTGGGTATAAGCTTTGGTGGGAGGCTTATACCCGAGAGAGGATCCCATCTGGTAGAGGGTCTGGGTGCCTGTGACCGGCTCTCTACGAGAGGTAAACCACAGGCTAAGCCTGTAGGAGTTTAACCCGAAGCTTACTCCGGACGCGGGTTCGATTCCCGCCGCCTCCACCAAAATTCTCTTAGCTCCATTCAAAACTTACATTCCACAAATGATTTAACGGACCGGTTCCTTTCCCAACAGGAATTGCCCTTTCAATAGCCTTTTCTACATAGACTTTAGCCCTTTTTACTGAAGTTAGCAAATCGTAGCCTAAAGCTAAGTTTGCGGCAATGGCTGAAGATAAAGTACAGCCAGTCCCATGAGTGCTTTTAGTTGTTATTCTTTTTCCGGATAAAACCCAAAATTCTTTTCCATTATAGAATACATCCGTAGGGTCACCCTCTAAGTGCCCACCCTTTACTAAAGCAGAGCCAACGCCAAGTACCTCAACAAGATACCTTGCGGATTCCTTCATATCTTCAACAGATTTTATACTAATTCCGGTAAGGACCTCTGCTTCAGGAATGTTTGGGGTAACGACAGAGGCTAAGGGTAAAAGTTGAGATTTAAAAAGCGCTATAGCCTCTTCTTTAAGCAAAGGGGTTCCGCTCTTTGCTACCATAACCGGGTCAAGAACGATCCATTTAGGCTTAAATTCTTTTAGTATTTTTACCACAGTAGCCACTGTTTCCTCCCTTGAGAGCATCCCAATTTTTACCGCAACTGGAGAAAAATCCTCAAAGACCGCTTTTGCTTGAAGGTAGATGAGCTCAGACGAAACATCTTCAATAGCGTAAACTCCCAGAGTGTTTTGAGCGGTGATGGCAGTGATTACAGTTGTGCCGTAAACTCCATGAGCAAAAAAGGTCTTTAGGTCTGCTTGGATACCAGCACCCCCGCCAGAATCCGAACCAGCAATGGTTAAGACAACGGGTAGCATAAAGCAGTATTATAGACAAAAAAGAATCGCTATCAAGCCACGCAGAACCTGCCCTTCTGTCATCCCGAACGGAGTTGAGGAGTTGCCCCCTAGGGACGACCTCCCGAAGGAAGTGATGGTCTCTCGCTCCCGCTAGGTCCCCCTCTGCCCATGAAGATTTACTACATCCTTGCAAATATCAGGTTTTATTTTACATTAAAACCTTAAATTTCTTCTAAAAGTCTTGAGACGGTCTTTAAGAGGTGCATATGGAGAGGGTAGAGGTAAATGTCGGAAAGGAAGACCCGATAATTATTGAAACGGGCGAATTAGCTCTTTTTGCAAGTGGTTCGGTCGTAGTCAAACAGGGTGGCACAGCTGTCTTAGCTACTGTCTGCTTAGGAGAAACGCCATCTGCGGCTTTAGATTTTACTCCTCTCACCGTTGACTATCGAGAGCAAAGCTCAGCCTGGGGTAAGATCCCTGGGGGTTTTATCAAAAGGGAAGGGAAGCCAACGGATAGGGAGATCCTTGTCTCCAGAGTGATAGACAGAACTCTTCGTCCTCTTTTCCCAGAGGGCTTTAATTACGAAGTGGTAGTTACAGTTCTTACTCTCTCTGCTGATGAAAAATACGACCCAGATGTTTTAAGCATCATAGGAGGAGGGGCCGCTTTAACCATTTCTCCCATTCCCTTCCATGGACCATGCGGGGCGCTGCGAATCGGTTTGGTTGATGGTACTTTTGTTCCCAATCCTACGTATGAGGAACGGCAAAGGTCAGAGCTTGACCTTATCGTGAGCTTTAGGGAAGGCTCTGTCATCATGGTGGAGGGAGGCGGAAAAGAGGTCCCTGAGGATAAAGTTGTTTCAGCAATTTTTTATGCTTTAAAGGTTGGCGAACCTCTGATTTTAGCCCAGAAAGAATTAGCTCAAAGGCTAAACAGGAAAAAGTTAGAAGAGCTCATCAAGCCTTTTGATGAGGTTTTCTACAAAAGATTAAAAGAGCTCTCGGAAAAGAAGGTTGAGCTAGCTTTAAGCATTCCGGATAAGCTTGAAAGAAGAAAGGCTTTGCAGGAGGTCTTTGAGGAGGTTTCACAAAGCATAGAGCCCGAACTTCAGGTTCTTTCTCAGTATTACTTCAAGAAGCTTGTCAGCGAAACAATGCGAAGAAAGCTCTTTGAAACTGGGCTAAGGATAGATGGGAGGCGTCCCGAGGATATAAGAGAGATCAAGATAAACCTTCATCCCTTTGAGAGGCCTCATGGCTCTGCCATCTTTAGCAGGGGGCAAACCCAAGTCTACGCAACTGTAACCCTTGGTTCAAGGGAAGAGGCTCAGCTTGTTGAAACCATCTTTGAAGGGGAAACCTTTAAACGCTTCATGCTCCACTACAACTTCCCTCCCTTCTGCACAGGAGATGCAAGACCCTGGGGACCGCCAAGGAGGAGGGAAATCGGGCATGGTGCCTTAGCTGAAAGGGCAATCGAGCCTTTCATTCCGCCTGAAGAGGAATTTCCCTACATCATTCGCGTAGTGGCTAATGTCCTCTCTTCAAACGGGTCATCCTCAATGGCAACGGTCTGCGCGAGCTCTTTAGCTCTTTTTGATGCAGGCGTGCCTCTACCTAAGCATGTGGCTGGCGTTGCCATGGGGCTTGTTCGGCAAGATGAACGGAACATCATCCTTACTGATATATTGGGCGACGAAGACCAGCTTGGAGACATGGATTTTAAGGTCGCCGGAACCTATGACGGTATCACAAGCTTGCAGATGGACCTCAAGGTCAAAGGGATTACCGAAGAGATTTTGATATCTGCCCTTGAGAGGGCAAAGTTGGCAAGGTTTGTCATCCTTGACAAGATGTATTCTGCCTGTCCAAAGCCTCGTCCTGAGCTATCGCCCTATGCTCCATTAATCGAAATTGTGCAGGTTCCTGAAGAAAAGGCTCCGCTAATCATCGGACCAGGTGGTAAAACCGTAAAAGAGATCCGGGAAAGGACAAACACGGTTATCTGGGTGCTTGAAGGGGGTAAAGTTTCCATTACTGGCAAGAGGAGGGAAGATTTAGAGGCGGCAAAAAGAGAGATCTTTGCCCTCCTTGCCGAAGTGGAGGTTGGAAAGACCTACACCGGTAAAATTGTGAGAATTGAGCCATATGGATTGTTCGTAGAAATTTTGCCTGGAAGGGTTGGGCTTCTTCATGTATCAAAGATGGAAAGCCCGCCCAGAGATTTGAGGAGTAATTTCAAGATAGGTGATGAAATAAAGGTTCGCGTCTTTGAGATTGACGAATTAGGAAGACCAAGGCTAACCACCTTTGACCTCGACAAGTATGAAGGACCGGTATACTAAAAAGGTAGAAAGAGCCTACACCTTTTTAAAGAACATTGCTCCCTTTCCCCCAAAGGTTGTAATCACCTTAGGGACGGGTTTAACCGAATTAGCAAATTTAGTTGAACGGGTCTTGGTTGTCCCATACAAGAAAATTCCATACTTTCCAAGGTCAACGGTTGAAACTCATGCTGGGGAGTTGATATTTGGTGTTTTGGGAAAAGTTGAAGTAGCCCTGCTTTCTGGTAGGTTTCATTATTACGAGGGATATTCTGCTAAGGAATTAACCCTTCCGCTTAGGGTGTTAACGCTCTTTAAGCCCGAGGTTTATCTGGCAACCAATTCTGCGGGCGGGTTGAACCTTGATTTTAGGCCGGGAGACCTAATGGTAATCCGGGATCACATTAACCTTATTCCTGACAACCCATTGAGAGGGGTCAATCATGAGCTCTGGGGTCCAAGGTTTCCAGACTTAAGCTCAGCTTACGACCCTGGACTACGAAGGCTTATTAAAGAGGTTTCAGAGGAGTTGGGAATGAGCTTACAAGAAGGTGTGTATGTAGCGGTTCCTGGTCCAAGTTTAGAGACTCCTGCTGAGACAAGGTTTTTGAGGATGATAGGTGCAGATGCTGTTGGCATGTCCACTGTGCCTGAAGTTATCGTTGCCAATCATGCAGGGCTAAAGGTTTTAGCCATCTCGGTCATCTCCAACGTGAACGACCCTGATAACTTTAAACCGATCCTTTTTGAAGAGGTCGTAGCGGTATCTAAGAGGGCAAGCCAAGCCCTCTCTCAACTCGTTTACAGATTTTTGCAACGACTTTATGGCTAAGCTTCTCATAAGTTACAGTCCCTTCGAGATAAGGGTTGGTCTTCTTGAGGATGACACGCTCGTTGAGTATGCGGTTGAAAGACCAAAGGATAAAGGCGTCGTAGGAAACATCTACAAGGGAAGAGTAGTTAGAGTCGTTCCTGGGATAAACTCGGCTTTCATAGACATTGGGCTTGAAAGAACAGCCTTTTTGTTCAGCGAAGATGTTTTCCCTAAGGGAGAAGTACTCTGGGATAAAGAAGAACCAGCTTCACCCTCTGCTCTTAAGTCCTTGCGAGAGGGACAAGAGATTTTGGTGCAGGTTGTTAAAGAGCCGCTCGGCACTAAAGGCGCAAGGTTAACCACCAATCTCACTATTCCGGGACATTATCTTGTCTACCTTCCTCTTTTAGACCGTATCGGGGTCTCAAGGAAGATCAAGGATGAGGCTGAGCGTGCTCGGCTCAAAGAATTAGTGGAAAAGCTTAGACCTCCTAACTCAGGTTGGATAATTCGCACCGCAGCTGAGGGGGCTGATGAAGAGGTTCTGAAGGAAGAAATGGAATTTCTACTCTGTCTTTGGGAAAACATAAAAGAAAAGGCAAAAAGAGCTATGGCACCAGCCTTAGTCTATGAGGAGCTAAATATTGCTTTTCGCGCTATAAGAGACCTTTTTAATCGAGAGGTAGACCTCATCTTAGTTGACGATGCTGAGTTTTTTAAAGAGCTTCAAGACTTTTTAGGAAAGTACTACCCTCGCTTGCTTGAATATCTAAAGCTATATGAGGGGTCAGAGGACATATTTTCTGCTCATGGGGTAAACATCGATGTGAAAAAGCTCCTTTCCCGGAAGGTCTGGTTAAAATCTGGAGGTTTTATCATTATCGAGCCCTGCGAGGCTTTGACCGCTATAGATGTCAACACCGGTCGTTTTGTGGGGGATAAAGACTTAGAGGATACGGTGTTTAAGATCAACCTTGAGGCTGCTCAAGAGATCGCGCGAGAATTAAGGCTAAGGAACATCGGGGGCTTAATCGTTGTTGATTTTATAGACATGGACCTTGAGGAGCATAAGAAAAAGGTGGTTGAAACCTTGATTAACGCCTTAAGAAAAGACAAGGCTAAGAATAGCTACCTCCCAATTTCTCCTTTTGGACTCCTTGAAATGACAAGGGAGAGGAGAAGGGATTCTCTCTACGAGCTCCTTTTAGAACCCTGTCCTCTCTGCCATGGCGAAGGTAAGATAAAAAGTAAAAGAACCGTTTACTATGAGCTTTTAAGAAGGCTTTATCGAATAGGCAAACACCTAAAGAATAAAACGGTAATCATCGAAATAAGCCCCCACATCTCCGAGGTTGTAAGCGAGGAAATAAACTTCCTTGAAGAGATAGAGAAAAAGTTTGCTTTTAAATCCCAGCTTAAGATAAACCGAGAGCTAAATCCTTGGGAGTATAAGTTTCATATTCAATGAAGGGGAGGAATGGTGGAACAGCTTAAGCCCGCAGTTTTTCTTGACAGAGATGGGACGATAAACGAGGAGGTTGGCTATTTAAACCACCCTTCAAGGCTAAAGCTTTTGCCGGGGGTTGCCGAGGCTTTAAAGAGGTTAACAGATAGGGGCTATCTCCTCTTTGTGGTTACGAACCAAAGCGGTCCAGCAAGGGGCTATTTCCCTGAAGAGCTTGTGTTTAAAATCAATTCTATGATTGAAAGAAGGCTTAGACGAAGAGGGGTAAAGATCGAGGAATTTTTTGTCTGCCTTCATCATCCTAACGATAACTGCTCCTGCCGGAAACCAAAGACGGGTCTTCTTGATCTTGCCTTTAAAAAGTATCCCATCGACCGGGAGAAAAGCTTCGTGATCGGCGATAGACTAATCGATGTAGAGCTTGCTAAAAATGCCGG
The DNA here is from genome assembly GCA_049414625.1 of Thermodesulfobacteriaceae bacterium. Taxonomy (GTDB): domain Bacteria; phylum Desulfobacterota; class Thermodesulfobacteria; order Thermodesulfobacteriales; family Thermodesulfobacteriaceae; genus WYEG01. Next base: position 1,192 of record JBMSAU010000101.1, on the reverse strand, counting down.
TCTCAAGGGAATTTTAGTTTTGACCGGCTACGGCAAAGGTGAGCTGGAATATGTTCTACCTAAAAAAGAGGTCAAGCCAGACTTTATCGCCAAAAATCTTAAGGAAGCAGTGAGCTATATCTTAGGCGAGCTCTAGGGCAAAATTGGCAATTCTTATCGTCAAACTCTCAGCCCTTGGCGATGTAGTCCAAACCTTGCCCTCTTTAAAACTGATCAAAGAGTGTTTGCCAAACGAAGATATCTTTTGGGTAATTGAAGAGGCTTACAAAGATTTGCTCTACGGGCACTCTCAAATTGTTAGACTTTTTACCCCTCCTAAGGACTATTTAAAATCTCCTCGGGAGTTATTTAAGCTTTTTAAGGAAGTAAGGAGCGAAAGGTTTGACCTTGTCATAGATTATCAGGGGCTCTTGAAAAGCGGGGTCATTTGCGGGATGGCAAGAGCTAAGTATAAGGTGGGGTTTTCTAATCATCGGGAGGGAAGCCCGCTTTTCTACACCCATCGGCTTTCCCCTTACGACCCCGAGCTCCATGCTGTCCTTCGCTATTTAAAGCTAACCCGATCAGCTCTTAAGTTGCTTGGTGTAAGCATCCCTCAGGAATTTAACAATTTTCGAGATATACCAAGGGATATCATCTTGCCCGAGGAAAAAGTAAGCGTTCTATCAATTCCCTATTTTGTGATTGTTCCTTCAGCCCGATGGAAAACTAAAGAGTGGCTTCCTAAGAACTGGGAAGACTTGATAGAGAAACTTCTTATAAGGTTTCCACAGCATACCATCTATCTTGTTGGGAGCGGAGACCATAAGGTCTGGGCAGAAGAGGTTTCTAAAAAGTTTCCGAGGGTTTTTACTCTTTTTGATAAGCTAAGCTTGAAGGAGCTCGTCTATGTCATCAGGAATTCTGAGGTGGTGATCACCGTTGATACAGGTCCAATGCATATTGCAAGCGCCCTTGATAAACCGATAGTAGCCCTTTTTGGTCCTACAGCCTCAAACCGAACCGGACCTTGGAGCACAATTTACAGGGTGGTTAAAGTTGACCTTCCTTGCCGCCCCTGCTTTAAAAGGACTTGTGAAGATATGCTCTGCATGAAAAAAATAACCCCAGAGATGGTGCTAAATGCTCTTGAGGAAATGGGGATTTTATCTTAAGTCTCCAGTCCTCCGCGACCACCCTTTTTACGCCAAGA
>JBMSAU010000100.1:0-7556 GCA_049414625.1 Thermodesulfobacteriaceae bacterium | reverse complement strand
TTGGCTACATATTCTTGGGAGACGGCGGAGCATACCTTTTAGGCTTTTTGGCTGGGCTTTTGGGAGTTTTAGTAGTGGAAAGGCATCCAGAAGTTTCCCCGTGGTTTCCTTTCTTGCTTTTGCTCTATCCCATTTATGAAACCATTTTTTCTATAATCAGAAAAAAATTTATGAGGAACACATCCCCCTTTGAACCTGACCCAATACATCTCCATATGCTATTTTACAAAAGGTTAATAAAGCCGAATTTCAGTAATACTTTACCTACTTTTTTAACTAACTCCCTCACCTCTCCCTACCTTTGGTTTATGACTTTTATCTGCGTTATACCTGCAGTGCTCTTTTGGAATAGGACCATTCTTTTAGTGCTTTTTAGCATATTTTTTATGCTGTTTTACACTTGGCTCTATTTTAGGATCGTCAGGTTCAAAACACCAGAATTTCTGACATTGCCCATTAAGATTTTGAAAGAACAGCTTCGATTAGATTGATATATTCTCTCACTATTTTCTCTACGCTGTATTTTTCTTCTGCCAACCTTCTACCTGCCTTGCCAAACTCCCTGAGCTTTTCCATGCTTTAGAATCTACATTTTTTTCTACAACCTCCAATAAATGAATCCAAGCTCTTCCGCATCCTTTCTATCAAAAACCCCCTTTATGTCAAAAAGTATCAGTGGCTCACAAGATAGCCTTTTAAGCCCTTCTAAGGTAAATGTTTCAAGGAATACCCTATGCCTTACCGCATACAAAATAGCATCGTAAGGAGCCTTTGCTTTGTAATCCTTTTCAAGTTCTATATCAAACTCCTCTTTTACTTCTTCCTCCCTTGCCATCGGGTCATAGACCACGGGTTCAATTCCAAACTCTCTAAGTTCTTTTATAACTTCAAAAACCTTACTGTTTCTAACATCTGGTACATTCTCCTTAAAGGTTATTCCAAGCACTAAAACTTTTGCACCCTTTACTTGTCTTCCTGCCTTAATAAGTGTTTTTACAAGCTCATGGGCTACATAAATGGGAATTTCTTCGTTTATTCTCCTTCCTGCCAAAATGAGTTCTGGCACATAACCAACTTCTAAAGATTTATGGGCAAGGTAATATGGGTCCACCGGAATGCAATGCCCTCCTACAAGCCCCGGTTCAAACCTCAAGAAGTTCCACTTGGTTCCCGCAGCCTTTAAAACTTCCTTTGTATCAAGTCCAAGTCTATGGAATATAAGGGCTAACTCGTTTATAAGGGCTATGTTTATGTCCCTTTGGATGTTTTCTATCACCTTTGCCGCTTCCGCTGTCTTAATATCGGGTGCTTTATAAACTCCCGCTTTAACCACAGTTCCGTAAACCTCTGCAATTAACTCTAAAGTCTCTGGAGTATCCCCCGCAACTACCTTTATGACCTTTTCAATAGTGTGCTCCTTGTCTCCCGGATTTACCCTTTCTGGAGAGTATCCCACAAAAAAGTCCTGCTTCCACTTAAGACCGCTTTCCTTTTCCAATATTGGCACGCAGACCTCTTCTGTAGCCCCCGGATAGACGGTAGATTCATAAACCACCACGCTACCCTTTGTTAGATTTTTACCCACCACCTCCGAGGCAGACTTTAAAAAGGACAGGTCTGGGTTCTTTAGCTTATCCACGGGCGTAGGCACTGCCACAATTATGAACTTACACTCTCTTATTGCGGAAGGGTCGTCAGTAAAAGAAAGATTAGGGTTTAAAAGCTTTTCCCTGTTTTCCACTTCGCCCGTATAGTCTATTCCCTGCCTTAAAGCTTCCACCCTCTTTGAGTTCTTATCAAAGCCCACCACTTTAAAGTGCTCCGCAAGGCTAACCGCCAAAGGCAAACCCACATACCCAAGCCCCACAACGCAGATTTTTTCTTTGCCGGCTTTCAACCCTTCAAGGAGGGTATTCATCTTAAGACCCCCTTCCATTCTTGAACGATCTTTTCAATGCTAAAATCCTCCGCCCTTTGCTTAGCTTTTTCTGAGTAGTTTTTTCTCAAGCTTTCATCTTCAAGTAGTTTATCTATAGTTTCAACCCACATTATTTCCCTTTCTTCTAAGGGTTCCTTTGCAGTTTTATATTTTACATCAAAAACAGGCATCAAAACCCCATACTCTGCAAACTCTGGCTTTTGGGTTTGATAGTTAAAATCCGTGTTTGGTGCCAAAATTTCCCTTGGACCGCTCCTGCAGTCGGAAGACACTACACAAACACCGCAAGCCATAGCTTCCACCAAGGCGTTTGGAAAGCCTTCCCACAAAGAAGGAAAGACAAAAAGCTTAGACCTTGCAATAAATTTGAAAGGGTTCTTTTGAAAGCCCAGGAAATAAACATCAAAGCTCTCTGAAAGCTCGTCTTTGTCCCAAACATAAGTTTTTAGTCCAAGCTCTTCAGAAAGTTTTACTAAATAGTCCTTTAGCTCTCCCTCTCCTAAAATCACAAGCTTTAAATCTTTGTGTTTTTCTTTTAAAACCTTAAAAATTCTTAGCAAATACCACTGACCTTTTGGTTTTGTTAACCTCCCAGCCGTGATTAAAACGGGATGTTTAAAAATTTCTTCATAGCTTCCTAATGGCTCCTTTGCTAACTCTCTTATTTCATCTATTGGATAGGGATTGTAGATAACTTTTATTTTTTCTTCCTTTATACCGTGATTAATTAAGCTTTGCTTCACTCCGTAGCTAACTGCTATAATTAAATCTGCCTTCGGATAAAGAACCTTAACTAAATAATTATTTAAGCTTTTTATACCGGTGCGACTTGTATGTAGATTTGTGTGAACAGATATTATAGCTATATGTTTTTTGAAGAATTTAGAAACTATATTCACAAAATTAGCACGTTCTAAAAAAGAGATAATTACTGAGTTATATTCTACTTTCTTGGAAAGTTCATAAGCATACAATGGTATGCACAAAGTTTTAAGTATAGAGTTGGTTTTGATCGAATGTCCGCTTAGGAAAATAATCTCTTTGTTAACTTGATATTTAACATCTTTTTCAACAAGTATAAACTGAGCAATAGGAATATGCTCCGAAAGCCTTACAGCTACCTTCTCTGCTCCGCCACCAGCGAGAGAATTTAGTAAAAAATATATTTGCTTTGTATCTCTCATCTTTGCTTAAAAAATTTTTTAATTATTAACTTTAGCACTTTAAATTTTTCCTTGTTGAACCAAATGTAATTGTTTATAAATTTTTCCAAAATGGACCAATTCCTGTTTTTGAATTCCAGTTGGTTAAAGTCTATAAACAATTCTCTATAATTTTTTAACCATTTTTCAACTGCTAAAATTTCCTCTTTAGACATTGTATTAGGATGGAGACAGATAGTAAACAAACGGAAAGGAAACGCTAAGGGAAGCTTAATAAATTTCCAGAGTTGCTGTGGAATAAAGAAGAAATCATGATATTTAAATACGTCAAATGCAAAGCCATCGGAAACTATTCGGATTTCCGTATGATTTAGTAAAGCTTTTAGGGTATTATGATCAAAAGTATGACTTGGGGCTATCCAAATCTTTGGCTTTATTCCGTTATTTACAAAGATCTCCCAAGCTTTTTTGATCTTTTCTTCTTGCACTTTGTAAGGAAGACCTGCAAACTCGGTTTTATTGTGTATGGGGACTATTGATTTTCTTTTATCCATGGGAACATACAAATGTTGATAGCCATGCATTCCTATAGTCCAACCCTTCATTTCCCAATCCTTAACCATGTCCCAAAAGTTCTCCATAGGTTTGTCGTATGCAAGGCTTGGGTCTTTACAATCAGGAATAACAGCAACAATAGGTTTTACCTCATACTTATCAAGAATATCTTCAATCATATTCCAGTTGTATCTGTTTTGAGTAGGGCATGCATCATCAAGCCTGATTAAATACTTAACAGCCACTGTTATCTACTCTCCACAGCATTATATCCCTATAACCTTCATAGTCATCATAAACATTAATCAGCTTTATTCTTTTATTGTATTTTGAAAGATCATGAACAACTCCACGGTCTGGATAGTCTTCCTTATATCTATCAGTTATTATATACTTGCATGTTTTAGAGTCTAAGATTTGATTAATATGGAAGCTAAGTGTATCCATAGAAATTCCATGTATAAGACCAACCATGATTAACAAATCTATTTCCTTAACTTGTAAAGCTAAAACACTATCAAAACTTCCTTCTATATATATTGGTCCTTTATTTAACTTATTGGCAAGATAAATACAAGTTTTATCTATATCTATTCCTACTCTATATTGCGCCTTAACTCTGCTTATTATCTCACCAAGTCCGCAACCGATCTCAATAACACAGTTAGGATTTAGAGAATTAGCAACCTCAATAACTCTCCATTTATATGGTTTGCAGTAAATATTGGATTTTATATGCCATCTTATAAACCATGGATCAGGGGTCAAACCACTCTGATAAACCAAATTTTTTAGTTTAAATCTCCAATAAAAGCACTTAAATAAATTAGATACACCCAAAACTTTTACCTTATAAAACTTCTTTTTTATCCAATAAAACTTCTTTTTAAAATAATCAGAAATCACATCCATCTTTCCCTCCACATCTCAAACACAAACAATAGCCAAAGCTTGTTATGATTTACTCCTCTGTCAGAAAGAAAATCTTCTAAAAGCCTTTTGACCTCTATATAGTTAAACAATCTTTCCTTTTTTATTCTTTCCTCGTCCAAATACTCCATATAAAGCTCCCTCAACTCTTTTTTGAACCACTCATAGATTGGCACCCCAAAACCTTGCTTTGGTCTTTCTACAAGCTCTTTTGGGATGTATTTATACAAAACCTTTCTTAGCAGATATTTGCTGACCCAGTTTTTATACTTGAACTCCACCGGAAGTTGGGAAGTCCATTCTGCTATCCTATGGTCTAAAAAAGGTTCCCTTCCCTCAAGGGCTACGCTCATGGTTGCCCTATCCACCTTAATAAGTATATCATCAAGAAGGTAAGTTTTCAAGTCAAGTAGCATCATTGACGCAAGTGGGTCAAGACCATTAACCAAAGCCCAATCTTTTAAGTCTTTCTTTTCCGACGGCTCTATTCCCAAAGGCTTTAGGTCTTCCTCCAAAAAGTAGCTAAGGGCTAAATCATACTGTTCCATAACATCCTTAGCATTCAACACATTCCTAAGCTTTACATATTTGTCCCTAAAGTTGGTGTATTTTGGCAGAACTAGTTTAAATGCGTTGTAAAGCTTCAAAGCAAGGTCCGGATGGATGAGGTCAAGGGTGTTGGCAAGCAGGCTTGAAAAGGGAATTTTAGACAGCTTGGCTATTCTGTCTTTGATCAACCAATACATTGTGTATCCGCAGAACTGTTCATCTCCCCCGTCCGCAGAGAGAGAGACCTTTACCTGAGATCTGGCAAGCCTTGAGACCAAGTAGGTAGGAATGGCAGAGGAGTCTCCAAAGGGCTCGTCGTAAATCTCCGGTAGCTTTGGGATTATTTCAAAGGCTTCTTTTGAAGTGCAGTAAAGTTCCGTGTGTTCTGTTCCCAAATACTCCGCCACTTTTTTTGCATACTCCGCCTCGTTGTATTCCTTTTCATAAAAGCCTATAGTAAAGGTCTTTAGCTTTATTCCTTCCTTTGAAAGCAGGGCACACACGGTGGAAGAGTCTATGCCACCGCTCAAAAACATTCCTACTGGCACATCAGAAACAAGCCTAAGCTTGAAGCTCTCCGTTAAAATCTCCTCAAGTTCCTGTGCCAGTTCCTCCTCTGACCTTTTTAGCCACTTATCCTTTTCTTCTTTTCCCTTCAGGAAATAATCTTCTACCTTCCAATAAGGGAATTCCTCAATGTTTCCCTTTTGGTCTAAGACTAAAAAGTGTCCGGGCTTTAGTTTATGGACATTTTCAAAGATAGAATAGGGTGCTGGTATGTAGCCGTATTTTAGGTATAGAGAAAGCCCAGTGAGGTTTAGCTTTTTTTTCAAACTTTCGTGTCTGAGTTTGAGATAAATTTATAGCCTTCCTCTTCAAGCTCTTTTCTGATTTCTTTGAAGTTATACACCTCTCCATTGTAGGTTATCACCAAGTTTTCAAACTCCATGGGTTGATGCCCAAGCGATGAAAGGTCAAGAATGGAAAGCCTTCTGTGTCCCAAAGCTACGGGAAAGTCTTTATCTATAAAAATCCCCGCATCATCGGGTCCGCCATGAATAAGAGTATCACGCATAAGTTTAATGGTTTCTTCAAGGGAGTAAGAGTTGTTGAAGTTAAAGTCAATGAAGCCTACTGTTCGGCACATGATTAATCAATGTCTTTTAAATCCTTAAAAAAGAAAGGTTTATATTCTGCATACTTCTTTTCCGTAGTTCTTCGCTTGAACGCTAATGCAATTTTGAGAATGAATGGCAATCTTAAAGAATGGGCAAGCTTTACGACTTTTAACTTTTTCTTAAATATATCAGGAAATATTTCTTCAATATATGGACATTCTGCTATCTCTTTTAACAGCTGCCCAGAAGTTTTAAAATCCCCCTTTAAGATTGCAAGTTTTGCTAATTCCAACTTGGCCTGGACACCAGCACATCTTTTGAATTCTATATACTTATAATTCAGCTTATCTAAGATTTCTTTATGGAACTTCTCCCAAAAATACTCAGAAAAATGGATAAAATATCGCATTATGTCTTCGTGATATTGCATAGTTATAGAATTAGTATGTCTTCTCCAAAAGTATAGGATCTTAGGTATATAAAACCACTCTCCTTCCAAAGCTAAAAATGCCCATGTGCAATAATCGGCAGCTCTTATTTCTCTTGGCATTTGTTTAAAACCACCAATTTTAAGTAGCTTTTCTTTATTCAGCAGAAGTGTACCTGGTGGTATAAAATTGAACCCTTGAAGTAGCCAAATTAGAGCCATGCCAGGCGGAGTATTTCTAATAATGGGTAAGTACTTTGGATTTTCATAATATGGTATAGATAGGTCTATTCTTTTACTGTCCATCCATATCATTCCGTAGCGTCCGTGAACCATTGAGATATTATTTCTTTTATCTTCTGGCAATTCGTTTAAAGCATTTACCCTTATTTCAAGTGATTTCTGGACAAAAACATCATCACCATCTAACCATCCTATCCATTCACCTTTAGCCTCTTTAAGGGCTGAGTTTAAAGTTATATCAAAAAATAGAGGACCATTATTTTTTTCGTTTCTTATAAATTTAATTCTGCCGTCCTTTTTAGCATATTGCTCTACTATGTAAGGTGTTTTGTCAGTAGAAGCGTCATCAAATATTATCATTTCCCAGTTTTCATAAGTTTGACACAACACAGACTCTATACATTCTGCTATATAATTCTCATGATTATAAGTTGCGGTAATTATTGAAATCAGTGGTTCGTATTTATACTGACTCATAGTATGCTCCTTTTCTGAAAATTTTAAAAAGATTTCCAATCCTATCTTCTTCTGGAGTGTTTAAAAAATCTTCATAATTTTTCAGTATACCATCCCTATCTCTCTCTCCAACCTTTCTATTTCCTATATATATTCCCCATGGCTCTAAGTCTTTT
>JBMSAU010000099.1:0-17035 GCA_049414625.1 Thermodesulfobacteriaceae bacterium | reverse complement strand
CCGCATGAGAAAGCCCCAAGGGTTTTTCTTGTTTTACATAGCTTATATTCATGCCAAGCTCGCTTCCATCTCCCAAAAGCTTTTTAAACGATTCTTCATCCTGAGGATTTACCACGATTATTACGTCTCTTATTTTTGCAAGCATAAGTAAGGATAGGGAATAATATACCATTGGTTTGTTATAGATAGGCAAGAAATGCTTGTTAACCGTGAGAGTCACTGGATAAAGCCTTGTCCCCGAGCCTCCAGCAAGCAAAATCCCTTTCATATTTCTATGCCTCCAATCTTTTAGAACTTCCTTAATTTTAATCTATAATTCCAATAGTTTCAAGATGAACGAAATTGGACTAATTGTATAACAGTCTCCGCCAAGTGTATAAAACAATATGAAAGCGTATTGATAAGCACCTGCTATCCCTGAGATTGAAGGGATGGTCCCGACGAGGGATTTTTAGAACAGCCTCTACTTTTGCTAAAATTTTTACTAGACTTATGATAAAATAATCGGTGTAAAAGATATTTTTCGGGAGGTTAAAAATGGAGCAAGACAAGACATATAATGATGAAGTTGATTTATTTGAACTGCTTCAAAAACTTTATGAACAAAAGTGGATAATAATAGGAATTACGGCATTTACTACTGCATTAGCTATCTTAGTTTCAGTGCTTATGCCAAAGGCTTATAAAGCAGAAGCTATAGTTGAAGTTAAAAATATCAGCATACCAGAAATTCAGAATGGTATTAAACTTTTTTACGAAACTACGGAAGACAAAACTTTAAAGGATGTACTAAAAAAGTTGAAGTTTCTCCTGTAGGAAACAATATAGCTAAAATAGGAGTAGTAAAGGGTGCATCACCACAGTTAGCTAAAGAAAATCTTGAAAAAGTTATAGAGCTAATTAATAAAAAATTATTTCTTCAAAAAATAGAAGAGATTAAGAAAAATTTTAACATTAGACTAAGTTCTATAGACCAAACTATTCGTGATATTACCTTGGGAAATAAAACAATCTACGATCCTTCCAAGTATGCTGACTTAGTAACAGAAAAGGGGCAAATCTTAAGATGGTTGCAGAACCCGGAGTTTGTAATTCTATTAACTGAAATTCAGACATCTTCAAAACCAGTTAAGCCAAAGCCATTGCTTTATACATCAGTAGGATTTATAACAGGAATATTCTTAGGCATATTTGTTGCACTTGTTTTAGAAGCTATTAAAAGTAGGAAAATTAGTATTAACCATTCAAGAAGCTAATAAAATGACGGCATGGATAGCTGGTTTTACTCTAAAAATGATGCCTTAGGAGTAGGAAGAGTATGTTAAAATAAAAAGCCATGGATAAAATTAAGTGTCCCATATGCTATACAGAGGTTGAAGAAAGGAATTTCAAAGAAACTTATGTTTCTCCTTACAACAACCAAGAGTACAAACGCTACGAGTGCCCAAACTGCGATGTCCATTGGTGGGAGCAGGAAAATTTTTTTATGAATTTTTGTGAATGAAGGGCATCATGTATACTGAATTAATCAGGAGATTTTTAAAAGCTCCTTACAAGTTAGTTAAATTCTATCGGAGAACTAAACCGGTATTAAATTTATTAAACATAACTAGTAAAGAGCTAATTGAGTATATATTTGATTTTCTTGTTGATTTCCGCTTTCACCAACATATTGAAAGGAAAATAAAAATGGCCAAGAGAGTTAGTAAAAATCCCAAACTTGGAGGTTGGATAGACTTACCTTCCGGAATTATAGTATATACCGTTATTAGAAAATTTAAGCCTGAAATAGTTATTGAAACAGGAGTAGGACCTGGAGCATCAAGTGCGTTTATTTTAAAAGCATTGGAAGATAATAAAAAAGGTAAGTTATATAGTATTGATTTACCAGGAAATGATGCTGTGGTTTATCCAAAGCTTGGTAAGGATTTTAACATACACATTCCTGAAGGGTTCGAAGTAGGGTGGCTTATACCAAGCTGGTTGAAACACAGACATGAACTTATCATTGGAGACTCTACTGTAGAATTGCCCAAGCTTCTTTTAAAATTGGGCAAAGTGGATGTTTTTTTACATGATTCACTACATACAGACGAGCATGTTTTATTTGAATTGAATACTGTAATATCTTACTTCAAGAATGGCGGTGTCATATTGTGTGATGATGTTAACGAATACTGGACGCTAGCGTTTATATATTTTTGTAAAGACAGAGGTATACCCTATACAATCTTTAATAATAGATTAGGAGTTGGTTTGGTAAATGTTTGAATTCATAGTTGTTGGATCTGGCTTTGCCGGTTCTGTGATAGCAGAAAGAATAGCAAATGTTTTAAACCGAAAGGTGCTTATCATTGAAAAAAGAAACCATATCGGTGGAAACTGCTATGATTATAGAGATGAAAATAATATAATAGTGCATAAATATGGACCTCATCTTTTTCATACAGATTATAAAGAGGTATTTGATTATCTATCAAACTTTACAGATTGGCATATATATCATCATAAAGTCTTAGCATTTGTGGATGGGAAAAAAATACCGCTACCATTTAACCTTAATAGCATTTATGAGGTTTTCCCACAAGAATTGGCTAAAAGGTTAGAAGTAAAACTCATTGAAAAATATGGCTATGGAACTAAAATTCCTATTCTTGAACTTCTAAAAGAAGAAGATCAAGATTTAAAGTTTTTGGCAAACTATGTATATGAAAAAATTTATAAAAATTACACCATGAAACAATGGGGGCTAAAGCCCGAAGAAATTAGCCCTCAGGTAACAGCAAGAGTTCCCATTTACGTTAGCAGGGATAATAGATATTTCACTGATAAATATCAGGTGATCCCTAAGGACGGATATACTAAAATTTTTGAGCGAATGCTAAATCATCCAAACATAAAAATAATGCTAAATACGGATTTCAAAGAGGTAATTTCTATAGACTTTGAAAATAAAAAAATCTATTTCTTAGGACAGGAGTTTAAAGGAAAATTAATTTTTACTGGCATGATAGATGAATTATTCAATTTTAAATATGGATTTCTTCCCTACAGGAGTTTAGACCTTAGATTTGAAACGATAGAACAAGAATATTATCAGGAAGCACCAGTTGTTAACTATCCAAACGATTATGATTTTACAAGAATAACAGAATTTAAACATATTCACCCTGTAAAATCTGATAAAACAACTATTTTAAAAGAGTATCCAAAAGCTTATCAGCCAAACGTAGATATACCATACTATCCAGTTTTTACAAAAGAAAATCAGGAGCTGTATAATAAATACAAAGAAGAAGCAGATAAATTTGAGAATCTAGTACTTGTAGGTAGGTTAGCGGAGTATAGGTATTATGATATGGATGATGTAGTAAAAAGAGCTTTAGAGGTGTTTGAGGAGAGAATAGGATGATTGAAATCTATCCTGAAACAAAAGTTTATATTGCGTGTCCAGCTAATGTTGCAACAGGTGGCCCAGAATTATTACATCAATTATGTTATCATTTAAGGGAAAATCTAAAAGTTAATGCTGTTATGTATTATTACAATCATAATCAAAAGGATAAATCCCCAGTTCACGTGGAATATATTCAGTATAATAATCAATATGTGCTAGAAATAGATAATAAGGATGATGATAGAAAAAACATACTAATAGTACCAGAGGTGAAAGATGGATTGTTACAATTAGCAAAGTTTAGGAGTATTAGAAAGGGTGTTTGGTTTTTAAGTGTAGATTTTTACTATTTATCTAGACTTTCAAAAAAAGATTATTTTTTAGAAAGAGCAATAAATAAATTAAGCAAAATGCTAATAAAAAAACCGTTGTTAGATTTTGATATTACATCACAAGCTGTGATAGATCGCATGATGAAAAAAGTTGATTATACTAAGGATACTCTGCTATGTTCAGCAGAGTTTTATTTATTTCAATCTTGGTACGCATTCAAGCATTTTGATAAATTAAATCCAAAATTCTACCTTTCTGATTATTTAAATACTGCATTTCTAGAAATGAATACTGATTTATCTAGCAAGGAAAATATTGTTGTGTACAATCCAAAAAAGGGATATTCATTCACACGTAAAATAATTTCTTTTGCTAGAGATATAAAATTCATTCCTTTAGAAAATATGAGCAGAGATATGGTGATTAAAATTTTACAAAAAGCAAAAGTATATATTGATTTTGGTAATCATCCCGGTAAAGATCGCCTTCCAAGAGAGGCTGCAATTTTAGGTTGTTGTGTAATCACAGGTAGGAGAGGTTCAGCTGCATTTTTTGAAGATGTTCCTATACCAAATGAATACAAATTTGAGGATACTGAAGAAAATATTCCAAGAATTGTAGATAAAATTAAAGATTGTTTCGAAAACTTTGAAGAAAGATACAAGGATTTTGAATATTATAGGAATATCATCAAAAGTGAGCCTAAAAAGTTTTTAGAAGATTTAAAGAAAATTTTTGTGAAAGTTGAAAAATGACTTACCAGAACACCTTTATAGTGAGCATTGCAAAAAAGGCAAGGTTTAAGGAGACGTATTATTGCTTTGGTTATGGGGGACTACCTTACAGAGGTTGAAGGGCAAAATTCCTCATGAGGGCTTTCTTTACCTTTATATCTTAATTCAAGAAAAAAGACAGAAACTTTTTAAGTCCTCCTTCCAGTCTCTGATAGTAATTCCTAAAGCTTTGCTAATTTTTTCATTACTCATTACTGACCACTTTGGTCTTTTAGCAGGAAGGTTAAAATCGGCTTGCAAGGCTGGATAAACAAGCTTATTTATACCTTTTAACTTAAAATATTCTTTTGCCCACTCATAGCGAGAGGCATAGCCAGAATTTGTTAGATGGTAAAGCCCAGTCAATCCCGCATCAATAGCCTTAAGAGTTACCTCAGTGATCGTTTTGGTAGATGTTGGCACTGAAAATTCATCAACCACAACTTTCAATACTTCCTGCTTCTTAGCCCATTCTTCAAGTTTATAAAGAAAGTTTTGTGTACCCTCTCCATAAACCCAGCTTACCCGAAAGATTAGATAATTTTCAAGCACTTTCTGTATAAAGAATTCTCCAAAAAGTTTACTCTTTCCATATTCATTTAGGGGGTTAGGCTGATCTTCCTCTGTATAAAACCCTACCTTTGTCCCGTCAAACACATAATCCGTTGAGTAATGAACTAAAGTTGCCTTAATGTCTGCACATGCAAAAGTTAAATTAGCTACCCCAAAGTATTTACCGCTATGGCTTCTGCAGGGAAAGATTCTGCCTTATCTACCAAATTGTAAGCAGCACAGTTGATAACTATGTCTGGTTTTACCTCTTTTATCACCTTAAAGACTTTGTTAGTATCTGAAATATCAAGCTCTTCCTTCGTTAAAGCTGTAAATTCAAGCCCTCTATTAGTTAGCTCCTTTACAAACTCCTTTGCCAACTGCCCCTTGGCACCAGTTATGAGAAACTTAAGTCTTTTCATACCATAACTCCTTCAGAAATTAACCTTTTATACCATTCTACCGTAATTGTTGCAGGGTCGTCCGGATCCAAATTTCCACTCTTTAAAGCTTCATAAACTTCTCTTGCTCCATCTTCAATGGTATATTCTAGATGGAAATTTAAAACCTCCTTAATCTTGTTGAAATTTACTCTATAGCTCCTGTGGTCTGGGAGTCCATACCATTCGTAGTTAAACTCAACACCTATTGCATTAGCAACCCTTTGTGCCAACTCAAATATTTGAACGTTTTGTTCATTTGAACCCACATTGAAAACTTCTCCGTTTACCTTTTCATCATCTGCTTCCATAGCAAGATGGATAGCTTTACAAACATCCATTACGTGTACAAAGGGTCTATACTGTGTTCCATCCCTTAATATGGGAATCTTTCCACTTTTAAAAAAGCCTCTAACCATACCGTTTATAGCTAAATCAAATCTCATTCTTGGAGAGTAGCCGTAAACAGTAGCAAATCTCAAAATAACCACACAGTAGTTTTTATCAGCTAATCTTTTAATATCAACTTCTGCTTTGTAGTTCGCCTTAGCATAAGTGGTTAATGGATTTACCGGTGAGGTCTCAGAAACAACACCTTCTTGGAAACCATAAACACTACAAGATGAGGGGAGAATATATCTTTTTACTCCCATAAATTTCGCAAGAGTGGCTACTCTAAAGCGTCCTAAATAATTTATAGACCAAGTCTTTACTGGATCAAGTTCACCGGCAGGATCATTTGATAAAGCAGCAAGGTCTATTACAACATCCACATCTTTAAGTATTTCTGGATCAAAAAATCTTATATCTTCTTCAATAACTTCTACTTGAGAATTTTTTAATATACTTTGAAGTCTTTCTTTCCCAAAGAAAAATCTATCTAAGGCTTTTATTTTATAACCCTTATTTTGCAAATAATCAACAAGCCTACATCCAATATATCCACCAGCTCCAGTAATAAGAACTTTCTTCATCTTTCTTCCTCCGTGTAATAAAAATTTATTTTATCTTCAACTTCTCTAAAGTAATAGCTTTCCACAAAAAATCCTCTATAATCTTCAAATACAGTGGGTTCAAGTATGTAGACACCTTTTAAAGCTGTTTCAATCTTTCTAAACTTTCCCATCTTTAACCTCCTTCCTGTAAAAATTTTTAGCAATATATTTTTCAACAACATATCTTGCAAAAGGAAAGCTTGCTGTAAAAGCTGGAGAAACAGCATTTAGAATATGAACACTGTATTTATCTCCTTCCACCACAAAGTCTTGTATTAAGGTTAAACTTCTTTTATCAATGAGTTGTGCTCTTATACCCGGTTTACTCCATTTAAATAGGTCAGCTGAGGGAATATTATACACAAGCATTTTAGCCTGTTCAATTAAATAGCGTTTACTATACTTTTTCATCTCTTCTATTGCAAGCCTTCTAAACTCAGATTTTTTGATAAACATTAAGGCATTCCACTTCATGGTTTCCAACAACTCTTTAAAGTTAAAGCTATTAAACCCTTCATAGTTTTCTCTCCAAAAAGCTGGCATAGCAGTAGGACCTATTTTTATTTTCCCATCTACCCGAACAGTAAAATGCACTCCTAAAAAGGGAAAACGAATATCTGGCACAGGATAAATGTTTCTTTTTATAAACTGATCATTTCCCTTATACTCTAAATAAATCCCTTTGAAAGGAACTAATTCATAATCTTTTGAGAAGCCAAAGTCCTTAGCAATCTTATCTGCATACAAGCCTGCACAATTAATAATTTTTTCAGCTTTAAAAGTTTTATCGCCCGCCATAATTCCAAGGTCATCGTTTAACTTTTTCCTATAAGGGCTATTATAGAAAATTCTTACTTCTTTTTCTCCTAATTCGCTTTCTAAAGCTTTTAATACTTCTAAAGGATCAACCGTAGCAGTGTTAGGACTAAAGAGGGCATACTTATAGGTTTTAGCGTTAGGCTCTAAATCTTTAAGCTCTTTTTCTGTTATTATATAAAGCTCTACTCCGTTTATGTCTCCTCTTCTTTTAAGTTCAAAAAGAACTTCAAGCTCACCTTCATTTTGTGCTACTACTATTTTCCCACATTTATTAAGTCTTAGACCTTTCTCTTCGCAAAATTCTTTAAGCTCTTGATTTCCTTGCCTCGTAAATTTTGCCTTTAATGAATCAGGAGTATAATAAAATCCTGCATGTAAAACTCCACTATTTCTTCCACTGGCATGAGCTCCAAGACTGCTTTCTTTCTCTATAATACATATCTCCTTCTCTGGATAAGCCTCTCTCAATGCCTTAGCTACAGCAAGTCCAACAATACCAGCTCCGATAATTAAAAAATCAGTTTTTATAACTTCTCCCATTCAATTTACCTCAAAAACCTTAAGTTTTATCAATTCAAAGGGCATGGACCGACTCCTCTGCCAAACTCTTTAAATACTTTCCATAATCTGTTTTTGAGTACCTTTTGGCAAAGTGTAAAAGTCTTTCCCTGTCTATCCAGCCGTTCCTGTAGGCAATTTCTTCCACACACCCTATCATCAAGCCCGTCCTTTTTTCTACGGTAGCAACAAACTCTCCCGCCTCCAAAAAGCTATCGTGAGTTCCCGCATCAAACCAAGCATAACCTCTTCCTAAAAGCTTAACTTTAAGGCTCCCCTCTTTCAAGTATTCCTCAAGCAAGGAAGTAATCTCATACTCTCCTCGTGCAGAGGGCTTTACCCTTAAGACCTTTTCTGAAACCGTTGAGTCAAACATATATACCCCTATGACCGCATAATTAGACTTAGGATGCTTGGGTTTTTCTTCTATGCTTATCACTTTACCCTCTTCGTCAAACTCAACAATGCCAAACCTCTCCGGGTCTGGCACATGATAGGCAAACACATAGGCACCGCCTTTATCTAACACTTGGCTTTTAATGTCTTCTAAAAGTTGTGGAAGCCCATGTCCGTAGAGAATGTTGTCCCCTAAAACAACCATTACTGAGCAATTCTTTTCTAAAGTTTCGCAAGCTGTTTTCACCGCATGAGAAAGCCCCAAGGGTTTTTCTTGTTTTACATAGCTTATGTTCATGCCAAGCTCGCTTCCATCTCCCAAGAGCTTTTTAAACGCTTCTTCATCCTGCGGATTTACCACAATTACTACATCTCTTATTTTTGCGAGCATAAGTAAGGATAGGGAATAATAGACCATTGGTTTGTTATAGATAGGCAAGAAGTGCTTGTTAACCGTAAGTGTCACTGGATAAAGCCTTGTCCCTGAGCCCCCAGCAAGCAAAATCCCTTTCATATTCTCATGCCTCCAATCGAGACTGTTCTAAAAATCTCTTATGTGGCAGAGATTGTAAGATCCTTCCCGTCTTCAAAGTTCCTTCCATTAGCTCCAAAACAGACACCCAGCAAGCTCTGAAAGCTTTGCACAAGAAAAATTATATCACTTCTCAGAAGCTTTTCCTTAGTTTGTATTTTTAGAACAGCCTTTCGGGGCATCTTGACATGGAAGCTAAAAGTAGATTAAAATAAAAAGTAATGGTTAAAGTCAGATGTCCCAAGCGGGACCCGTTTACATTATTGGTTGTTAAGGTTTATAATTTGGAGAATGAGTTTAATAAGGAAGTATTGGGAGGACATTATAAATGAATAAAAACAATGAAAAAATTTATGTTACTAAACCAATACTGCCCAATAAAGAAAGACTTCAAAAGTATATAGACAGTATATATGACTCTAATTGGCTAACAAATTTTGGTCCTCTTCATGAATTATTGAGAAAAAGATTGTCATCGTATCTTAATATAGACAACATAACCTTAACAGCTAATGGTACATTAGCGTTGATTATAGCATACAAAATTTTGAATGTAAAAAAAGCCATTACAACTCCATTTACTTTCGTTGCAACTATAAGTTCTATGCTATGGGAAGGTATTGATTTAGTTTTTGCGGATGTTGATAAAGAAACTTTTTGTATAGATGTAAATCAAGTTGAAGATTTATTGAAAAAAGATAAAACCATTGATACGGTGGTCGCTGTAAATGTTTTTGGAAATGCATGTGATATAGAGGGTTTATATTTCTTAAAAGAAAAATATGGGATTAAATTAATTTTTGATTCCTGTCATTGCTTTAATGTTTATTATGATAACAAAAATATTCTATCTTATGGCGATGCTTCTACTATAAGTTTTCATGCAACAAAATTATTTCATACAATTGAAGGCGGAGGTATTGTATTTGAAAATCCAGAATATCATGAAAAGGCAGAAAGGTGCATAAATTTCGGACTTGAAACGCACTATAAAATTACGGAAATAGGAATAAACGCTAAGATGAATGAATTTGAAGCGGCTATGGGTTTAGCTCTACTAGAAGAAATAGATTTGATATTAGAGCAAAGGAAAAAAGCTTGGGAATATTACTATTTTAAATTAAAAGGGATTGTTGAATTTCAAAAGAGAAATAATAAAAGTACAAATAATTATTCTTACTTTCCAATTTTGCTAAGTAATGAAAAGGTTTTATTAAATGTTTTATCAACTTTGGAAAAGTATAATATTTTTCCAAGAAGATATTTTTATCCACCTTTGCATACTTTACCGTATATAAAGGAACATCATAAACCAATAGAATTAAACAACGCAACAGATATATCAAGAAGAATCTTGTGTTTACCGCTATACCCAGGAATTGACCCAGCTGTTCAAGATATTATAATTGATGTTATTAAAAAGGAGGAGGGAAATGCCTAAAATCTTAAAGAATGGAAAGGTTATAATTTTTGATACAGCTAAAATCATAGGTGAAGAGAACATAGAATTTGGAGACTATATTATTATTGATGATTTTGTTTTCATTTATGCAAAAAAGAAAATAAAATTTGGAAACTACATTCACATAGCCGTTGGATCATCTATTATTGGAAGTGAGATGGTAGTAATGGAGGATTTTTCTGGATTATCTGCTGGAGTAAGAGTATATACTTCATCTGATGATTTTTCAGCTTATGGATTTGGTAATCCATCTATTTCGGAAAAATTCAGAAATGTAAAACATGCACCAGTTATTATTAAAAGGTTTGCGATTATTGGTGCAAATTCTGTGATATTACCGGGAGTTACTATTGGAGAAGGTGCTGCTGTGGGTGCGGGTTCTGTGGTCACAAAAGACTTAGAGCCATGGGGAATATATATAGGAAATAGAAAGGTTGGAGAGAGAGATAGGAACGGTATACTGAAAAATTATGAAGAATTTTTAAACACTCCGGAGGAAGATAGGATTGGAAACCTTTTTAAAATTTTCAGGAAAGGGGCATGCAATGAGTCAGTATAAATACGAACCACTGATTTCAATAATTACCGCAACTTATAATCATGAAAACTATATAGCAGAATGTATAGAGTCTGTGCTGTGCCAAACTTATGAAAACTGGGAAATGATAATAGTTGATGACGCTTCTACTGACAAAACACCTTACATAGTAGAGCAATATGCTAAAAAGGACGACAGAATTAAATTTATAAGAAACGAAAAAAATAATGGTCCTCTATTTTTTGATGTAAATTTCAACTTAGCCCTTAAAGAGGCTAAAGGTGAATGGATAGGATGGTTAGATGGTGATGATGTTTTTGTCCAGAAATCACTTGAAATAAGGGTGAATGCTTTAAACGAACTCCCAGAAGAGGAAAGAAAGAATATCTCAATGGTTTACGGACGCTATGGAAGGATATGGATGGACAGTAAAAGGATAGACCTACCTATACCATATTATGAAAATCCAAAATACTCATCTATTATTAGAAATACTCCGGCTGGCATGGCTCTAATTTGGCTACTTCAAGGGTTCAATTTTATACCACCAGGCACGGTTCTGCTGAATAAAGAAAAGCTACTTAAAATTGGTGGTTTTAAGCAAATGCCAAGAGAAATAAAAGCTACTGATTATTGCACATGGACTTTTTTAGCTTTGGAAGGAGAGTGGTTGTACATACCTAAGGTCCTATACTTTTGGAGAAGACATACTAATTCTATAACTATGCAATATCACGAAGACATAATGCGATATTTTATCCATTTTTCTGAGTATTTTTGGGAGAAGTTTCATAAAGAAATCTTAGATAAGCTGTATGGTAAATATATAGAATTCGGAAAATGTATTGGCGTTCAAGCCAAGTTAGAATTAGCAAAACTTGCAATCTTAAAGGGGGATTTTAAAACTTCTGGGCAACTATTAAAAGAGATAGCAGAATGTCCATATATTGAAGAAGTATTTCCTGATATATTTAAGAAAAAGTTAAAAGTCGTAAAGCTTGCACATTCTTTAAGAATGCCATTCATTCTCAAAATTGCTTTAGAGCTTAAACGAACAACTACAGAAAAGAAGTACGCAGAGTATAAGCCTTTCTTTTTTAAGGACTTAAAGGATATTGATTAACCATGTGCCGAATAGTAGGCTTCATTGACTTTAATTTCAACAACTCTTACTCCCTTGAAGAAACCATTACACTTATGCGTGATACTCTTATTCATGGCGGACCCGATGATGCGGGAATTTTTATAGATAAAGACTTTCCCGTAGCTTTGGGACACAGAAGGCTTTCCATCCTTGACCTTTCTTCGCTTGGGCATCAGCCCATGGAGTTTGAAAACTTGGTGATAACCTACAACGGAGAGGTGTATAACTTCAAGGAAATCAGAAAAGAACTTGAAAAAGAAGGCTATAAATTTATCTCAAACTCAGACACGGAGGTTATTCTAAAGGCTTTCCACCGATGGGGCTTTTCTGCAGTCCATAAGTTCCGTGGCATGTTTGCCTTTGCCCTGTGGGACAAAAAAGACAAAAAGCTTATCCTTTGCAGGGACAGGATAGGCGTAAAGCCTCTGTATTACTATTACAAAAACGGGCTTTTTATGTTTGCGTCAGAGCTAAAAGCTTTTCACAAACACCCAAAGTTTGAAAAAAAGCTAAACCTCACTGGGCTTTCGCTTTACTTGAAATACGGCTACATACCAGCACCCTATTCTATCTTTGAAAATGTCCATAAACTAAAGCCCGGACACTTTTTAGTCTTAGACCAAAAGGGAAACATTGAGGAATTCCCTTATTGGAAGGTAGAAGATTATTTCCTGAAGGGAAAGGAAGAAAAGGATAAGTGGCTAAAAAGGTCAGAGGAGGAACTGGCACAGGAGCTTGAGGAGATTTTAACGGAGAGCTTCAAGCTTAGGCTTGTTTCTGATGTGCCGGTAGGAATGTTTTTGAGCGGTGGCATAGACTCTTCCACCGTGTGTGCCCTGCTTTCAAAGGAAGGAATTAAGCTAAAGACCTTTACCATAGGCTTTTACGAAAAGGAATACAACGAAGCGGAGTATGCCAAAAAAGTGGCAGAGTATTTGGGAACAGAACACACAGAGCTTTACTGCACTCCAAAAGAAGCCTTTGAAATAATCCCAAAGCTACCGGAGATTTACGACGAGCCCTTTGGAGATTCTTCTGCCATTCCCACCTACTTGGTTTCAAGGCTTGCCAAGTCCCAAGTGAAGGTCTCTTTATCCGCCGACGGGGGAGATGAGCAGTTCTGCGGATATACAAGGTATTGGTTAATCAAAGACAGAATAGCCAAGCTGTCGAAAATTCCCTTTTCCAATCTGCTCGCCAACACCCTTGACCTCATCCATCCGGACCTTGCTTTGAAGCTTTACAACGCATTTAAACCGGTTCTGCCAAAATACACCAACTTTAGAGACATAAAGCTTAGAAATGTTTTGAAAGCTAAGGATGCTATGGAAAAGTATGATTTAGCAGTTAGCTACTTTTTGGAGGAGGACCTAAAACCTTTGGGAATAGAGCTATCGGAAAAGAAAGACTTAGAGGATTGGGCTTTGGTTGACGGTCTTGACCCACTTGCGTCAATGATGCTACTTGATTTGAAAATCTTATCTTCCTGATGATATACTTGTTAAGGTGGATAGGGCAACTATGAGTGTAGCCCTTGAGGGAAGGGAGCCTTTTTTAGACCATAGAATAGTGGAATGGACTTCTCAACTGCCGGTGGAGTTCAAGTATAAGAACGGGTTCAGCAAGTATTTACTGAGAAAGGTTTTGTATAAATACATCCCAAAAGAGTTTGTAGAAAGACCAAAGCAAGGTTTTGGAGTACCAATCTATGAGTGGTTCAAAAAAGAGTTGAGGGAGCTTTATATGGAGTATTTGGATGGAGAAAGAATAAAAAAGGAAGGATTGTTCAACTATTTGGAAGTCAAAAGGCTTTTAGAGGACTTTCTTTCTGATAGAGGAGTAAATTATAACAAGCTTTGGCTATTGTTTGTGTTTGAGCTGTGGAGGGATAAATGGTGGTAAAAAAGGAAAAAGCTATAAGAAGTAGGATTTATCCCAAAATATACGACCCTGCATACTTACTCACACATTCTAATATTCAAGTCTTTAAGTATCTTCTTAATATTTTGCCTAAAGATAAAACTCTAAGTGTTTTAGACCTTGGCTGTGGGTATAAACCATTTAAGTACTTATTAGAAGAACATGGAATAGTAGCTAACTACATTGGTGTGGATTTCTCCTTAGAAAACGCAGAACCTGATTTTATAGTAGATTTAAATAAAGAAAATTTACCATTTGAAGACGAGTCTTTTGATCTTATTATAATATCTGAAGTTCTTGAGCATATATATAAGCCTTTCCATGTGTTAGATGAAGCAATAAGAGTTTTAAAAAAAGGAGGACTAATATATATATCAACTCCTTTCATACTTGGCAACCATGAAATACCATATGACTATTTTAGATATACAGATTATTTCTACAAAAGATATTTTGAAGAGAATAATTTAGAAATTCTTCACATTAGAAAAGCTGGTTCTATATTGTCTGCACCTTTTTTTATATTCAATCTTTTTATTGCAGGCCTTTTCAAGGGAAGCAAAATAAAATTCGTTTTAACTGTCCCTAGTAATATTTTTGGGTTTCTCATTGATCTTGTTCTGCAACAGCTGGCTAATAAATATGCCTTCGTTAAGATGGGTAAGGAATATTTATATTTAGGGATCTCATTAATTGTCAAAAAATGAATAATCATATTATTTTTCTCCTAAATTCCCTTGCAGGAGGAGGAGCACAAAAGGTAGCAATAATATTATCTGAGCATTTACCAATATCTGCCTTTATTTTGCTTGAGCGTGATGTTAAATACAAAACAGATAAACCCATCTTTTTTCTTAGTAATCATTCAACCAAAACGAGCCTAATAATAAAAACTTTAAGCATTCCAATATATGCATACAAGCTTTCGGATTTTATAGAAAAAAATTCACTTGTGGTATCATTTTTGGAAAGAGCTAATTTTGTAAATATAATTTCTAAGCTTTTCAAGAAGCAGAGAGCCATAATATCTGTGCGTATGGACCAGCAAACAGGTCATGTTGGTTTAAGAAAATTGAACAAGCTTTTAGTAAGAATTCTTTATCCAAAGGCAGATTTAATTATAGCAGTTAGCTATGGAGTGAAGCAAAGCTTGATTAATCTTGGCATAGAGGAAGAAAAAATAAAAGTAATCTACAATCCCTACCCAATAGATGAAATAAGAGAGTTAGCAAAGGAGCCATTAGGGAGCTATGAAGAAATTTTTAAACATCCCGTTTTAATCACCGCAGGAAGGCTAACAAAACAAAAAGGGCAGTGGTATCTGCTAAGAGTCTTTAAAGCCTTAAAAGAAAAACACAAAGATTTAAAGCTTGTGATTTTAGGAGAGGGAGAATTGAAGGAGTATTTAGTAGGGCTTTCTGAGGAGCTTGGGCTAAAAACTTATGCTTGGGACAAAGATGAGCTTTCAGAGAGCTTTGATGTTTATTTTTTGGGCTTTCAGAAAAATCCTTTCAAATTCATGGCAAGATCTAAGCTTTTTGTCTTTCCTTCGTTGTGGGAAGGTTTTGGGAACGTTTTGGTTGAGGCTATGGCGTGTGGGGTGCCTGTGGTATCTTCCGACTGCAGGAGCGGTCCAAGGGAGATCTTGGCACCTAACACGGATTTTAACTATCAAACCCAAAAGCCAGAGTTTGCAGAGTATGGGGTCTTGATGCCTGTTTTTGAAGTAAAATATAAAACTGCAAATGAACACTTGGAAGAAAGGGAAATAATGTGGGTTGAAACTTTAGATAAACTACTTGAAGATGGAAACTTGAGAAAAAGCTACTCAGAAAAAGCTAGGGAAAGGGCTGAGGATTTTAGAATTGAGAATATAGTTCAAGAATGGAGGGAGGTTTTGAGGTGAATACCCTCCTTGAAGAGTTAAAAGCCGGTAAAGAAAAAATCTGCGTTGTGGGACTTGAGTATGTGGGTTTGCCCTTGGCGGTTAGCCTTGCGAAGCACTTTAAAGCGGTGGGCTTTGATAAGAATTCAAAGAGAGTGGAGACTTTAAGGCAGGGAATAGACTATACGGGCGAGGTGGAAAACAGGGAAAAGCTTTTAAATCCTAATCTTTCTTTTACTGACGACCCTTCCGCAATAAGAGAGTGTAAGTTCATAATTGTGGCGGTGCCTACGCCTTGGGTAAAAATCTAACAAAGGGTAGCGTGGTGGTTTATGAATCTACCGTATATCCGGGTGCGACAGAAGAGGTCTGCGTGCCAATATTGGAAAAAGAAAAAGGTCATAAAGGTAGTTGCGGGGGATACTCCGGAGACTTTAGAACTAATTGCAGAGGTTTACAGAACTGTAGTTAAAGCAGGAGTTTATAAAGCACCCGATATTAAGACAGCGGAGGCGACAAAGGTGATAGAAAACATCCAAAAGGACATAAACATAGCTCTTATAAACGAGTTAGCCCTTATATTCCATAGACTTGGGCTTGACACAAAAGAGGTTTTAAAGGCTGCAGGAACCAAGTGGAACTTCTTGAAGTTTGAACCGGGGCTTGTGGGAGGGCATTGCATTCCAGTGAACCCATATTACCTTGCCCATAAATCTTTAGAAGTTGGTTATGTGCCTGAACTCATCTTGGCAGGAAGAAGAATAAACGAAGAAATTCCCATTTATGTAGCCCATAAGCTTGTAAAAACGCTTATTAAGGCAGGAAGACAAGTAAAGGGTGCAAAAGTTTCAGTGCTTGGGATAACCTATAAAGAGAATGTGCCAGCTGTCAGAAACAGCAAGGTTTTTGAAGTTATAAAAGAACTTAGAGAGTTTGGCGATGGCAAGGGAGGAAGAAGTAAAAGAGGAGTTTGATATAGGGCTTGAAAAGGATTACAAAGAAAAAGCTCCTTTCGATGCTATTTTGTATGCGGTAAGGCATAGGGTATTCCTTGAAACATTCACCTTAGAAGGGCTTAAAATATTGCTTTGTGAGCCATCAATACTTTTTGACATAAAGGGGGTTTTTGATAGAAAAGATGCGGAAAGATTGGGTTTCATATATTGGAGATTATAAGTTCTACATCAAGCTTTGGCTTACCTTTTATCTATACTCATTAACCGTAGGGCTTTTAGTTCAGTTTGTAATTTTGCCAATAATTTTCCCGTCTGCCCACTGGAAGGATGGGCTT
>JBMSAU010000098.1:0-31496 GCA_049414625.1 Thermodesulfobacteriaceae bacterium | reverse complement strand
TACTTTGATAAGAGAGGATTTAGCTAAGAAGATGGCAATTGCCTGTGCTATTCTTTGGAATCTCTATATGATTATTCTGCAGAGGCTTTGGCTTTTTGTGATAGTATTGAGAGTGAGAAGGAGGGGATAAAAGGTCTTATAATATTTTTTGAACAGCCACTTAAAAAACTCTTGACTTTTTCAGTAATTCAAGTACAAAAATTTTAAATGTTTAATATCAAAGAAAAACTCTTAGATTTATTGACTAGGAAATCCGTAGGTTTTTTGGGAGTTGACCTTGGTTCGTATTCTATAAAAATCGCAGAGGTTAGTGAGCACCGAGGAAAGATGGAACTAAAAAGTTTTGGGCAGACTAGGACCTTTGAAAACACTTTCATCAAGCATGAGATAATCGATAAAAGGTTATTAGCAACGAATATTAGGAATTTGGTCGATAACCTCAAGCCGAGTACAATAAATGCTATTTATAGTTTACCTTTCTTATTAACCTTTTATGATAACTTTACCCTAACAGAAATTCCTGATCACGAAACCTTAATTCAAAAAATAGCTGATGAATGTCCATACAATTTTGATGAAATTTCTTATTCCTACTATATACTCCCTGTTGAGTCTAAATTTGTTGTTTTCTATTTATATGTAAAAAAAGAGATTTTAAATAAATTTGTTGAGCTCTTTTCTTTTCTCAATTTAAATTTGGTAAATGTTGATAGTGACTTTGTTGTCATTCATAATTTTTTGGAACATCTGTATGGGGAACACGCAAAGCTCGTTGTTGATTTAGGTTACTATGACGTTAAGTTGATTATTACCAATAAAGAGGTTCCAATTGCTACTTATCGTCTTTCAAATTTAGGGATAAGAAGATTAGAGCAGGAAATTTCTAAGGTGTTTAAAGTTGATAAATATCAAGCTTTGAAAATCATACACAATCCTAAACCTTCAGAAATACAGATTGCTAAACCATTGTTTGTAAAATATTTAGAAAAGTTATCTGAAGAGATTTTAGTTAACTTGGATGCAGTAAAAAATAAGTATGGAATTATACCTGAGGTCTTTTATCTTATAGGAGGTGGGGCAAGGATTCCAAATATTAGTCAAATATTGGCTCAAGCATTAGAAATACCTTATCAAAAGATTGATATTCGGCATAGAATTAAGATCAATGAAAATATTCATCCTGATTATTTGGAGATTATCAATACTCAAGGGGTTTTAGCTATAGCTACAGCGTTAAAGGAGTTGTTGTAAATGATAATAAAATTTAATCTTTTACCACATGAGGAGAAGGTAGTTGTATCATCAAAAAAAGCCATATCTATATCATTTGCTCATTTTTACATCATTGTATCGATAATTCTTTTAACCTTTATAATTGGTGCAGTTATCAACTTTGAGTTAAACTTAAGAAAATTAGAAAAAGAAAAAAAAGAGAAAGAGGAGCTTTTGAACAAGTATAAAAATATAGCTTTAAAGGTAAAAAAATTAGAAGAAGAGAAAGAGGAGATTAAAAAAAGAATTAGTGCGATAATAGAATTAAAAAAGGACCAGGGGCAAAGATTGAGGGTATTATATTATACACTTTCTGAAGTAAAAGAAAATAAAGTTTTGATTAATAGCTTAAAAGCTGAACCTGGGAAGGGGCATATAAAAGGTTATGCCTTTTCTTTTGAAGATGTGGCAAATTATTTAAAAAATTTGGAAGCAAACAAGCAGGTGTTTAAGAATGTTGAGCTTAAGTCAGCAGTCTCCAAACAACTTGCTGGATATTCTTTAGTAGAATTTGAATCAGAGGTGCAATTTTAGATATGAAAGGATTTACAGAGTTTTATAAAAGAATTACTGAAGAGCTTAATAACAAACCAAAAAGCACAAAGATTTTGTATTTGATCGTAACTATTATTTTACCGTTAACTATATTTTACAACTTTTATTATACACCAAAAAAGGAAAGAGAAAAAAGACTTGTTCAAGCCATAGAGTCTTTAGATAAGGAAATTTTAATGTATGAACAAATTAGCAAAAAAGAAAAGGAATTAGATTTTATTGTGAAGGAACGAAGAAAATTTTTAGAAGAGTGTCAAAAGATCCTTCCAACAGAGAAGGAGATACCAATACTACTTAACAACATTGCTCAATTAGCCAAAAAAAGAGGATTAAAGGTCTTGCAGTTTGTTCCCAAGCCAGAAATCCAGAGGAACTATTATAATGAAATACCAATAGAATTATCTTTTGTAGGAAGTTTTAACAACACTTTTGCCTTTTTAAATGATGTAGAGAACTTAGAAAGATTAGTAAATTTGATTTCTGTAGAGATTACTCAACAAGACAAAGATACTCTTTTAACTAAAAGCACATTTCATACATTTAAGTACACTGGTGTAGAATTAAAGCCGTAGAGTAAAAAATGATTATCTATATACTAATAATTCTTTTTTTATTACCAATAGTTGGCTGTCAAACCCAACAGAAAACGGAAGTAGTGGTAAAACCTAGAGAACAGTATAAGTTTCAAGATGTAGAATTAGAGGAATGGAAAAAGATAATCTTTACTCCCAAGGAAAGGTATAATTTTCAAAACCTTAAAAATCCTTTCCTGAATCCTAAAGCAGTTGCTCAATTGCAGAAAAAAGAAGAACTTTTTAATTTTGAGCTAAAGGGAATATTAATCAAAAATGGGAAACGGTATGCTTTGCTACAGGATCCTTTAAAAAGAGGGTATTTTGTTACCGAGGGGACAAAGTTTGCAGGTCACTACGTAAAGAAAATTGGAAGTGATTATGTTATTATATTAGCTGAAGAAACTGATTTATTTGGTGGGAAGACTAAGCGCGAGGTAAAACTAAATTTGAGGAAGGAGTAAGGCTATGAAAAATAAATCTATAGTTTTCCTTGAGATATTAATATGTTTATTTCTTTTACCTCAGGTTTTATACGCAAAGACTTCCCTTCTTAACGTTCTTTTTTTTGACCGGCCTGAAAATCGACTGATCTTTGAGTTTGACAAACGGGTCAACTTTGAGGTTAAGAAGATTGAACAGAAGCTTTATGTGTATTTAGATAAAACTTTACCAAAGGATTCAAAATGGATTAAAACTTTACCTAAGGAGCTTTTTAAAGAAATAGAAGCAGGAATTGAAAAAGATAGGCTTGTTTTGGTTTTTACTTTAAGTAAAGATTTCAATTTTCAAGCCTCAATGTTCGAAAATCGACTTGTAATTAGGATTTTCTTTGAAGACGAACGAAAAGTTTACGATGCTATGATAATTGGAAATAGAATTTCAAAGTTAGACAGAGATAAGTTCCTTCCTGACTATAAAGTTTCCGTTCCAACTGACCTTTCTTCTTTACATTTGCCTTTAACAAGAAAGTATAAAGGACAGCCAATTAGCGTAGATTTTCAGGAAGCTGATTTGCATGCCGTCTTTCGTTTCTTGGCTGAGATAAGCGGGTTAAACATAGTCGTTAGCGACAAGATTAAAGGAACAGTAACATTAAAGCTTCATCGTGTGCCTTGGGACCAGGTTCTTGATATCGTGCTTGCAAGTTATGGATTGGGCTATGTGATGATCGGTAATGTTATGAGAATTGTAACTCTTGATGAGATCAAAGCAGAAAGCGATAGATATAGAGACTATCTTACCTCTATTAAAGATATCCAGGAAAAAGGTCCATTAACAACTAAAACCTTTCAGTTAAAATATGTCAGAGGAGATACAATAGTATCAAAGTTGAAAGAAATTATAACCGGTGATGGAAAAATAACCTATGAACCAAATTCAAATGTGTTGATAGTAAAAGATACTGAAAAAAATTTAAAAGAAATAGAGAGAATAATTAAAGAAATAGATAAGCCAACTAAACAGGTGTTGATCGAAGCCAGGGTCGTAGAAATAACAGATACATATGCCCACAAGCTTGGAATAAGGTGGAGTGGTTCTGCGTGGAAGACCACCCAGCATACCATCATCGGTGTAGGAAGACAACCAAACATATCAACTCCTGATATTTCATACAGGTATCCTGGTGGTTTTATTCCTGGGAATGGAACCGGAAGAGTCAGTTTTTTTCCGTCAGGTATTGTAGATTTGGGAGTTGCAGGTAGTACAAATATAGGTTTTGCCTTTGGGTATGTTGGAAAATCTGTTTTACTTCTTGATGCTGAGCTTTCGGCGCTTGAAAGCGAGGGGATAGCAAGGATATTTGCCACTCCAAAGGTTTTAACCCTTGATAATCAGCCTGCTGAGATAAAGCAAGGATATAAAATTCCTTATCTTCAGCTAACCCAATTTGGAGTAGCAACAACCCAGTTCATAGAGGCTGTTTTAAGGCTTAAAGTTACTCCTCAAGTTACCCCTGATAATCGCATTAATCTTGATATCGAGATTGAGAAGAGCACTCCTGATTGGGGTAGAGTAGTTAATGGGGTCCCAGCTGTGATGACCAGTTCGGCTACCACTAAGACCTTGGTTAACAACGGTGAAACCATCGTGATAGGTGGGATAAAGATGAGCGCCCTTGGAGATAATGTTGAGCAGGTCCCCGGAATCGGGAAAATTCCTGGCGTTGGGAAAGCCTTTAAAAAGAAGGAGAGAGACTTAGCCAAGACAGAATTGATCGTCTTTATTACTCCCAAGATAATTACCGTTGAAATTCCCGGCGTTGATTATTAGTTTTTTTCTTGATGGAGGAGGTACTTGTAATAGGGGCTGGGCTTGCCGGGTCAGAGGCAGCCTGGCAATTAGCCAAGCGGGGCGTAAGGGTTATTCTCTATGAAATGCGTCCTAAAAAGCTTACCCCAGCCCATAAAACAGGTTTTTTTGCTGAGCTTGTCTGCTCAAATTCTCTAAGGTCTAAGGACTTAACCAACGCTGTTGGGCTCCTTAAAGAAGAGCTAAGAAGACTTGGTTCTATCATCATGGAGTCTGCAGACATCAACCAAATCCCAGGAGGAAAAGCTTTAGTAGTAGACCGAGAAAGGTTTGCTAAATTTATCACGGAAAAGCTGAAAAATCATCCTAACATAAGGTTTATTTGTGAGGAAATGACCGAAATACCTACTGATAGAGTTGTGATAGTTGCTACAGGGCCTTTGACCTCCGACCCTTTGGCTATGTCCCTTGCTAAGCTTATCTCTGAGCCTTTTTTACATTTTTATGATGCCATCTCCCCCATTGTGTATGCTGAGAGTATAGATTGGGAAAAAGTATTCGTTGCGGACCGTTACGGAGAGGAAGAAGGGGCTTATGTGAACTGTCCGTTAACTAAGGAGGAGTATGAAAGGTTTGTGCAAGAGCTCTTGTCAGCCGAGAAGGTTCCACTTCATCCCTTTGAAGAACCCAAATACTTTGAGGGCTGTTTACCCATTGAGGTGATGGCTGAAAGGGGTATTGACACCCTACGATACGGCCCCATGAAGCCTAAGGGACTTATCGACCCGAGAACTGGAAAAGAGCCCTATGCGGTAGTTCAACTGAGACCGGAAAACGCTGAAAGAACTTTATACAACATGGTTGGTTTTCAGACAAAGCTTAAATACCATGAACAGGAAAGAGTCTTTCGTTTGATCCCTGGATTAGAGAAAGCTGAGTTTGCAAGATATGGGTCCATTCATAGGAACACCTTCGTTAACGCTCCAAAGGTTTTAACTCCCTATCTACAACTTAAAAATTATCCTAATGTCTTCTTAGCAGGGCAGATTACGGGTGTTGAAGGGTATGTTGAGTCGACTGCCATGGGCTTAGTTGCAGCTATAAATGCCTACAGGTTGATAAAGGGAAAAGACCTCGTTATCCCCCCACCGGAGACTGCAATAGGAAGCTTAGTTCACTATCTACAATTTTCAAATCCCAAACATTTTCAACCGATGAACGTCAACTGGGGTTTATTCCCTGAAATCTCAGGAAAAAGGAAGCTTAAAAAGGAGGAAAAGGTAAGAGCCCTCGTTGAGAGAGCTCTTAAAGCTTTAGAGGACTGGCGAAGAGAATTAGATTGATGCTAATTATATTTGCAGATTCCCACTATATGGTCTTTCACTACCAACACTTCAACACCTGGGGCTATTTGGAGCCAAACATAACCTTCTTCAATCCTGGTTATTTGTCCGACGATCCCACCGTTTGTAACCACAAGCTGACCAACTCTTAGCTCCTTTAGCATTTTTTCCCGTTCTTTCATTTTTTTTCTGTAGGGACGAATTAACCCAAAGTAGAAGAGGATTAGCATCGCAAGGGCAAAGACCAAAGGAGAGGAAAGAAATTCAATAAGTTGTTCAAGGTTCATGATTTTTAACCTTGATAGTTTCCTGCAATATAACCTTTAATGACCGGAATGAAAGTGCCCTTTTCTACCTCGAGCCAAACAAGGTCCCCCTCGATCTTGACGATCTTTCCCACTATCCCTCCTGAGGTATATACTTTTTGCCCGACCTTAAGCTCTGAAAGAAACTTCTGGTGTTCCTTTATTCTTTTCTGCTGCGGACGGATGAGCAAAAAATAAAAGATAACGAAGATCAAGATTAAAGGAAGAATGGTAAAGATCAAACTAATTAGCCCGCTTTGACCTTGCTGTGCTTGCGTGGGTGGTGTCATGGCAAAGGCTTGGGAGAGGATAAAAGCCTGATAAAGCATCATTCTTCTACCTCCTCTGGATTTTTTTGATAGAGTTTTTTTACCTCCTCATAAAGGGGGGTAAGCTCATCCTTCTTGATAGCTAAGCGAGCCCTCTCTAACAATTTAGCATAGTAATGAAGATTGTGAAGAGTAAGCAAAGTATAGGCTAAAAGTTCTTTTGCTTGAAAGAGATGTCGAAGGTAAGCTCTAGTAAAATTTCTACAGGTATAGCAGGAACAAAGGGGGTCAAGAGGTGAAAAATCCTCTTTGTATTTAGAGTTTCTAATGTTAATATATCCTTGGGAAGTGAAAAGGGTTCCCCTTCTTGCGTTCCTTGTGGGAAGAACACAATCAAACATGTCAACTCCTCTCATTATAGCTTCGATGAGGTCAAGAGGGGTCCCAACCCCCATGAGATACCTTGGTTTTTCTTCAGGAAGGTTCTCAATAGCTATCTCAATTATTTTGTTTCTTAGGTTGGCAGGCTCACCGACTGAAAGACCTCCGATGGCATATCCAGGGAAGGGAAGACTTGCAATGTAGCGTGCGCTAAGAGTTCGCAGGTCTTCATACATTCCGCCTTGAACAATTCCAAACAACACTCCCTTGGGTTTAGGAAGAGTTTGATAATAATCTAAGCATCTTTCAGCCCAGCGGTGAGTTAGGTCGGTTAGCTCCTTTGTTTTTTCATAATCACAAGGATAAGGTATGCAGGTGTCAAGAACCATCATGATGTCTGAGCCAAGTTCATACTGTGCTAAGACCGCAGTTTCTGGGCTTAAAAACATCTCGCTTCCGTCAAGATGAGAACGAAATATTATTCCTTCTTCCGTAATTTTGCTAAAGGAGGAGAGGCTATAGACCTGAAAGCCTCCGCTATCAGTAAGTATAGCTCCGGGAAAGTTCATGAACCTATGAAGACCGCCTGCCTTTTTAATAATTTCGACCCCTGGTCTTAAAAGAAGATGGTAGGTGTTGCAAAGAATAATCCTATAGCCGAGGGAGGACACCTTTTGGGGGTCGAGGGCTTTAATGCTTGCTTGAGTTCCAACAGGCATAAAGACAGGGGTTTCTACGGCCGCTCGAGGAGTAATAAGAA
Source organism: Thermodesulfobacteriaceae bacterium (assembly GCA_049414625.1). GTDB lineage: Bacteria > Desulfobacterota > Thermodesulfobacteria > Thermodesulfobacteriales > Thermodesulfobacteriaceae > WYEG01. The sequence continues at coordinate 23,786 of JBMSAU010000098.1, read as the reverse complement.
GCCCAAGCCGGGACTTATTTTTTTGGCTGGTTTTAAGTATCGTAAACCTAAACATCAAGAACTAAGGTCTAAGCTTAAGCTCGGAGATGGCAGATAAAAAAGGCTCTCTCAAAGCTTTCAGCTTCTCAGCTGGAATGCAGAGAGATAGCCGCACATGATTTGCTTTTCCAAAACCTCGTCCTGGGACCGCAAGGATACCCCATTTCTTTAAATGCTCGCAGAAGGCGACATCATCCATATCCACTTTCGGAAAGATGAAAAGCCCGCCTTTTGGTCGGACATAAGAAATGTTTGCTTCATCAAGTATACTGCATAAAATATCTCGCCTTTCTTGATAGACTTCTACTTTGACCTTGGAGAAAGCGCACTTCATAACAATCCGTTGAGCAAGGGCTGGCGCGTTCACAAACCCAAGGATTCTGTTTGCCATGATCATAGCAGAAAGCAAAAGCTCTTTTTCTTCAATGTCAGGATGAACGGCAGCAAAGCCTATCCTCTCTCCAGCTAAGCTAAGTTCTTTGGAGAAGCTATAGGCAATGATGCTGTTTGAATAGTGCTTTAAAATAGATGGCACAGCTACACCATCAAAGGTTAGGTTCCGGTATGGTTCATCGGATACGAGATAGATGGTTTTTCCTAACCTTTTGCTTTTTTCTGAGAGAAGCTCTGCCAATCCCTTTATTTCCTCTTCGCTATATACCTGACCAGTTGGATTGTTTGGTGAGTTGATGAGCACTATTTTTGTTCTTTCAGTTATGGCTTCCTCAAAGGCAGATAGGTCAAGACTAAAATCATCCTTGGTGGGAACTGGTTTAGGGATGCCTTGATGATTTTCAGTATAGAAAAAGTATTCAACAAAAAATGGAGCCGGAAAAAGAACTTCTTCTCCGGGGTTAAGGAGGGCTTTGAAGATGATGTTTAAAGCTCCTGCTGCCCCACAGGTCATAACAATTTCCTTGACGGAAACTTTTACACCTTGCTCGAGAGTCACCTTTTCTGCCATTTTTGCCCGGACATCCTCAAACCCTGCGTTTGGCATGTAGCGATGGTATTCCGGTTTATAGTTTTCAACCATCTCTTTCAAAGCAAGATACACCTCTTCTGGCGGAGGAAGGTCTGGATTCCCAAGGGTAAGGTCAAAGACTCTATCCTCCCCTAACTCTTGTTTGAGCTTTAGCCCCTCCTCAAACATCTTTCTAATCCAGGAGCTTTTTTCTTGATAGAAAAACATCTGCTTGGATATGGACATAACTCTAGACTTCCCAATAGTCTTTAAAACGAAGAAGGTCTCTAATTTTGGCAAGGAGTTCTTCGGAATAAGATGAGGGTATGGGATTTTCATCTACCCCGATTTTAACAGCTTCAGAAAAGACCTTTATCGTTAAAGCTACGCCTTCAGCAAGGTTTGATAGATTATAGCCCCCTTCAAGAGTAAAGGCGATCTTTCCTTTGGAGGTTTCTTCTGCAATATCTTTTAAGGTAGCCAGTATCATGGCCAGTCCTTCAAAAGTTAAATTCGTGCCCCCTAAAGGATCCCCCCGCAAGCAATCATAGCCTGCGGAAACAAGGATAAGCTGAGGTTTATACTGAAGAGCTATCGGTTTTAGCAGCTTCTGATAAAAATAGAGAAAATCTCCATCGTGAGAAGTACCTTTTAATGGAACATTTATCGTAAAACCTCTCGCCGAGCCTCCTCCAATTTCATTGTAGTTTCCAGTGCCTGGGTAGTAGGGATAACGATGGGTTGAGAAGAAGAGAACTTGATGGTCTTCCCAAAAGATATCCTGTGTTCCGTTGCCATGATGAAGGTCAAAGTCTACGATCAAGATTCGGTCTAATTTATACAGATTTTTGGCATAGTAGGCGGCAAGGGCAACGTTGTTGAAGAGACAAAAGCCCATAGCCCGAGACCTTTCGGCATGATGTCCAGGTGGTCTAACTAAAGAAAAGACCATGTCAAAGCCTTCCTGAAAGAGAAGCTCTAAAGCCTTTTTCTGAGCGCCAGCAGCATAAAGAGCAGCCTCAAAAGAGTATTCGTTCGTCGCAGTATCACCATCTAAGTAGTAAAAAGGTTTTCCAGCGGTTGATTCTATAAGTGAATAAAGCTCTTTAGTATGAGCCCAGAGTATTTCGTCTTTTTCCGCACGATAGGGCTTAAAAACCTCAAGGTAATCCTTAACATCTTCCTTCATCAACCTTTCCCAGATGGCTAAAAGCCGATAAGGACTCTCTGGATGATAGTCTCCGGGGTTATGTTTTAGATAGATATCATCGTAGACTATAGCAACCTTTTTCATTTTAATCTCACTCCAAGTTTTAAGGAATTTTCAGAAATTTTAAAATAAAACCGCAGTCGTTGCAACAATCTTTTTTGTTTGTTAATATAGAGTGGAAATGGGAAGCTACCTTTGGCACGAACTTATCACCAAAGAGTCTCTTCCCTTTTCAACAAAAGAATTTAAAGTTCTGCAAACTCATATTTCCTATATTTTCATAACCGATGAAATAGTTTACAAAATAAAGAAGCCTGTAAATTTTGGTTTTCTTGATTTTACAACTCTTGAGAAAAGAAGGTTCTACTGCGAGAGGGAGGTTAAATTAAACAAAAGGCTATGCCCAGATATCTATTTGGGCGTAGTTCCCGTGATAAGAAGAGGGGAGAGATTTTTTATAGAAGATGTAGCTAAGCCTTTGGTTCCCTCAAAAGGTGAAGTCGTTGATTATGCGGTAAAAATGAAGAGGCTCCCAGAAGAGGGGATGATGAAAACTCTTCTCGCAAAAGGTTCATTAACCACAAAGCACATAGACTTGATAGTAAAAAAGCTTGTTCCTTTTTATCAAACAGCGGAAACTAACGAGGAGGTATCAAAATACGGAAGCCTTGAGGTTATATCTTACAACGTAGAGGAAAATTTCTCTCAAACTAAAGATTTTGTTGGCAAGGCTTTAACTCAAAGAAAATTTGAGACCATTGTTAGCTATTCAAGAAGGTTTATGGAAGAACATGCTTCCCTTTTTGAAAAGAGGATTAAAGAAGGCTTTATAAGGGATGGTCATGGCGACCTTTATTCGGCAAACATCTGTTTTGATGACTTAAGAGAGGTTTACATCTTTGATTGCATTGAGTTTAACGAAAGGTTTCGTTGTGGTGATGTCTGCTCGGACCTTGCCTTTCTTGCCATGGATTTAGATTTTTATAGATTGGATGAACTTTCAAAATACCTTGTCGATGAGTATGTTAAGAGAAGCGGAGATAAAGACCTTTGGCTACTTTTAGATTTTTACAAATGCTACCGAGCCTACGTGCGGGGAAAGATCGGATGTTTTACCTCTCAAGACCAAAGCTTAAGCCCTAAGGCAAGGGAAGAAGCGTTAAGCCTTGCCCAAAGATACTTTGACCTTGCCTTTCGATATGCTAAAGGAATACCTAAGGTTTTGGTCTTTATGGGGCTTTCTTGCACAGGCAAAACTTTCTTAGCAGAAAGGATGGTTCAAAAGTATCCAGCTGTTTATCTTTCTTCCGATGTTGAGAGAAAAAAGCTCCTTGGTTTAGACCCAGAGAAGCATTACTACGCAGAGTTTGAACAGGGTATCTATTCTCCTGAGGTATCAGATAAGACCTATGAAGTCTTGGCAAAAAAGGCAAGGATTGAGGTTTCTTACGGACGAGATGTTATAATCGATGCTACTTTTCGAAAGAGAAAATGGCGAGATATGCTTTTTTCAGTTTTAAAAGATATTCCTTGCGAAGTTTTTTTTATCTGGTGTGTAGCAGACGATGAGGTTGTGAAGGAAAGGTTTGCTAAAAGGGCTACTGAAAAGACAGCCTCAGATGCCCTGTTTGAGACCTATCTTCACCAAAAGAAAGCCTTTGAACCTCCTGCTGAAATACCAAACCTTCTCAAAATAGACACCTCATCTGGAAATTCCAATCTTTTAAAACTAATCGAAGAATTTGTAAAATTGTAAGCCTTACCCCCTTGTCTTTGAAAAAGTGATGATTATTTTTTGATTGACTTTTAAATTCAAAACCTAAATTCTTCAGGAGGAGGTGGATGTATGAAGATTAGACCGCTCTATGATCGGATCCTTGTTCAACGGGTTGAGGAAGAACAAAGGACAGAAGCAGGCATCATCATCCCCGACACAGCTAAAGAAAAACCCATCATGGGGAAAGTTATTGCCGTTGGGGAGGGAAGGCTCCTTGAAAACGGACAGACCCGTCCTCTAAAAGTGAAAGAGGGAGATAAGATCCTTTTCAGCAAGTATGCTGGAACAGAAATAAAAATCAAAGGAGAAGAGTTTCTTATTATGAGAGAAGACGATGTTTTAGCCATCGTTGAAGATTAATAAATGAACTCATAAAGTAAAAAAATTCTATAAAAGGAGGTGGAAGGATGGCTGCTAAGGAAATTATCTATGGAGCTAACACCAGAGATAAGATCCTTTCTGGTGTGAACAAGCTTGCCAACGCCGTAAAAGTAACCTTAGGTCCTAAAGGAAGAAACGTAATCCTTGAAAGGTCCTTTGGTTCTCCTCTGATCACCAAGGATGGTGTTACCGTTGCTAAGGAGATAGAGCTTGAGGATAAGTTTGAAAACATGGGCGCTCAGATGGTAAAGGAGGTTGCTTCTAAGACAAGCGATGTTGCCGGAGACGGAACAACTACAGCTACTGTTCTTGCGCAGGCCATCTTTCAAGAGGGTGTAAAGCTTGTTGCTGCAGGTATCAACCCCATGGCTATCAAAAGAGGTATTGACAAAGCCGTTGAGGTTGTGGTGGCTGAGCTTGAAAAGATTGCCCAGCCTTGCAAATCTCGTCAGGAGATTGCCCAGGTAGCAACCATTTCTGCTAACAACGACCCAACAATCGGAAACCTTATTGCCGATGCTATGGATAAAGTAGGAAAGGAAGGTGTTATAACCGTTGAGGAATCTAAAGGTCTTGAAACCTACCTTGAAGTGGTTGAGGGAATGCAGTTTGATCGTGGTTACATATCTCCTTACTTTATAACTGACCCTGAAAAAATGGAGTGTGTGCTTGAAGACCCATACATACTAGTCTACGACAAGAAGATCAGCTCCATGAAGGACCTTTTGCCAGTTCTTGAGCAGGTAGCAAGGGCTGGGAAGCCTATCCTTATCATCGCTGAGGATGTAGAGGGTGAAGCCCTAGCTACCCTTGTAGTTAACAAACTTAGGGGAGTGCTCCAGTGCTGCGCTGTTAAGGCTCCTGGCTTTGGTGAAAGAAGAAAAGCCATGCTTCAGGACATAGCTATTGTCACTGGTGGAACCTTTGTTTCTGAAGAACTTGGTATGAAGCTTGAGAATGTCCAGCTTAAGGACCTTGGTAGGGCAAGAAAGGTTATTGTAACCAAAGAACATACTACCATCGTTGACGGTGCTGGTAAGAAAGAAGACATTGAAGCGAGGATTAAACAGATAAGAGCTCAGATTGAAGAAACGACTTCAGACTATGATAGGGAAAAGCTCCAGGAGAGGCTTGCCAAGCTCGTTGGTGGAGTTGCGGTGATCTATGTTGGTGCGGCAACTGAAACGGAGATGAAGGAGAAGAAGGCAAGGGTAGAGGATGCTCTTAACGCTACAAAAGCTGCCGTGGAAGAGGGAATCGTTCCTGGTGGCGGAACCGCATACATTAGGTGTATTCCGGCCTTGGAAAACCTCAAGCTTGATGGAGATGAACAATATGGTGTGGAGATAATCAAGAAGGCTCTCGAAGCACCACTTAAACAGATTGCTGCAAACGCTGGGTATGAGGGCTCAATCGTAGTTGAGAAGGTTAAGGCTGAGAAAGGCAACATTGGTTTTGATGCTGAAACCGGTGAATATAAAGACCTAGTAGCCGCTGGTATTATCGACCCGAAGAAGGTTGCCCGTTGCGCCCTTCAGAATGCAGCCTCCATTGCAGGGTTACTCTTAACCACTGAAGCAATGGTTGCTGAAAAGCCAAAGAAAGATGAAAAAACCCCGCCCATACCAGGCGGTGAAGTCTAAAATTTAGTATCTCCTTAGGGGGGCTTTAAGCCCCCCCTTTTTTTATTATTTTAATCCTATGAGTTATAGTCAAATAGATTTTCTGTTCTTCTCTTTGATAATCTTTATTGGCATCTTTATCTTCGGTTATTTACTAAAAAAAATTGCTTATCGTTATTTAGTTTTTATTTCTCAAAAGACAAAATGGGCTTGGGATAAGCTTTTATTAGGTTCTGTAGGTAAAATTTATTATTTTTGGCTCTTTTTACTTGCTTCACATATAAGCTTTGTTTACTTACCAATAACCGATAAATCTTTTTCTTTGATTAATAAAATTTTACTCATTTTTTTTATATTATCTTTGTGTCTCTTTTTATCAAGATTTATTGTAAGTTTGTTCGAGATTTATCTTAATCAAAAGACAGATCTTGCTCCAAAAGTTACACTCTTTGAAATCATTGTAAAAGTTATAGTTTTTTTTATTGGGTTTATCTTAATTTTAAACATCCTTAACATAAACATTTTGCCCTTTATTACTACTCTTGGTATAGCAGGCTTAGCTATAGGTCTTGCCTTAAGGGATACTTTAGAAAACTTTTTTGCTGGTATTCATCTTGTGCTTGCAAAACAGATTCGCCCAGGTGATTTTATAAGATTAGAAAATGGTCTTGAAGGCGTGGTAGAGGATATAACCTGGAGAACAACAATTATTAAACAACTTCAGAATAATGTCATTATTATTCCGAACTCAAAGCTTGCTCAGAGTATAATCATAAACTATCATCAACCGGAAAACAATCAAACTTTAATAATCCCTCTCACCATAAGTTATAAACATAATCTAAAAGAGGTAGAACAATTGATCCTTGCGTTTATGAATAGATTTATAAAAGAGCATCCTCTAGCAAACAAAGATTTCCCTCCAGCGGTAAGATACAGTGGATTTGGGGACTCAGGGATAAATTTAAACCTTCTAATTCAGGTAAAAGAACCGACCGATAGGTTTAAGCTTATCCACGATTTTATCATGGAGCTTTATGATCATCTTAAGAAGCATAATATCGAAATCCCTTATCCGATTAGAAAGGTATATCTTGAGAGTCATCATCCTAATAAGGAGAATTGAACATTGCTAAAGGTAGTTTCTTGGAATGTTAATTCGATAAATGTTAGGAAAGAGCAAGTTTTAAGGTTCCTTGAAGAGAAGCAACCCGACTTTTTGTTGCTTCAAGAAACTAAAGTTGAACATTTTCCTAAGGAGCCTTTTCAAAGGTTGGGGTATAAGGTATATCATGCTGGCGGGAAAGGAAGAAATGGTGTAGGTATTCTTTCAAAAGAAGAGGCAAATGAAGTCGTGGTAGGCTTTGGAGACCTGTTTCAGGATGTTCAAGCTAAAGAAAGACTTATTGGTTGTAGGTTCAAAGATTTGTATGTGTTTTCTGTTTATGTGCCAAACGGTGCACCTGTTGAGTCTGATTATTACTACTATAAGCTTGAATTCTTCTATCATCTGAGGGAATATTTAGAGAAGAATTTTTCCCCGCAGGACAAAATCATCTTAGGCGGTGATTTTAATGTGGCCGTTGAGCCTCAAGATGTTTACGACCCACTGCTTTTTGAGGGACAAATCTGCTTTACTGAACGGGAAAGAAAGGCTATGTCCTACTTACTTGATTGGGGTTTGATTGATACTTTTAGACTTCTTTATCCTGATAAAAAGGGTCTTTTTACCTGGTGGGATTATCAATTTTCAGCCTTTAAAAAGAATTTAGGCATGAGGCTTGACTATATCTTAGCAACCAAGCCTCTGGCTGAGCATCTTAAAGAATGTGAGGTTGACCTTAAAACAAGAGGATTGCCAAAGCCTTCAGACCATGCGCCAATCATTGCCATGTTTGACCTTTAATGAAAAAACAGATAAATAAGGCTTCCGATAAAGAGAAAGGGTCCAAAGGGGATTTCAGTCTTTAAAAATTCTTCAGCTTCTTCTACTTTTTCTTTTTTCATCTTTTTTTGAAAGATTCTGCATAGGAAATAAGAGACAACTCCTATAATGCTTCCGTAGAGCAGCACATAGTAAAAGGAATAGTAGGAAAAGTAGCTTCCAATACCGGACATAAGCTTTAAATCGCCCATTCCAATGCCATCTCTTTTGGTTAAAAGATAGTATACTTCATTGATCAAAAAGAGGAGTCCAATACCTGCTAAACCTGAAATGAAAGAAAGCTCAAAGCCAGGAACCTTTGGATTGTGTCCAAGAGTTGAGAAAATAATACCTAAAAAAAATAAAGGCAGACTTAAGATGTCTGGGATTTCTTTAGTTTTTAAATCTATGAACGAGATGGCTATGCCAAATAACAAATAGATAGCCAAAAAGATAAAGGTTGTTAAATTGTAATAAAATTTGAGGTAAACAAGTAAAAGCAGGGTTGCAGTCATTAGCTCAACCGCAGGATAGATTAGCGAGATTTTCTGATGACAGAAGGCGCATCTTCCGCGCAGTAGAATAAAGCTAAGCAAAGGAATGTTGTGATACCATTTAAGATAGGTTTCGCAGTGCGGACATTTTGACCGGTCAAGAAAGACCTTCTCTCCTTTTGGTAAGCGATGTATTAGAACATTGAGGAAGCTACCAAGACAGAGACCGATTATGAAAACAAGAATATAAAAATGATAGCTCATTCAGACTTTGCTTGAATCTTTTGATAGCCTTCCTTAGCTTCTAAAAGACAATGGCAAGCTTTGACAAAACAAGCCCATATCTTTTTATACACTTCTGGAATTTCATGAATCTCAACTCCAATGCCCTTTCGTTCGGAGGAATCTATCCAGACGACTTCAACGCTCATAGGTATTCTACCTATGGCTGGGATTTCAAGCTCAATGTCAAGAATTTCTCCTCTTTTATAATTAGTCTGCCCTTTAATAAAAAGCCCTGCAAAGCTTATATTAAGCACTTGATAGGGTGAAGGGTTGCCAGGAAAATACACCTTGGGTGCAAGGTTTGCCAATATCTCAATGTTAATTCTTTTAAATTTTCGGTCATCTATCATAAGAAATTTCAAAGCTTTGATAGATATTTGGTAGAAGATTGGCTACATCGCTTGCGGTAAAGCCTTGCGGACCTAAGCTTTTTGCTAACCACTCTCCAGAAGAACCATGAAGGAATACCCCGAGTATGGCTGATTCCAAAGGACTATAGCCCTGAGCTAAAAGGCCACCTATTATCCCTGTTAGCACATCGCCCATTCCCCCCTGAGCCATTCCCGGAACATCAAAGGGAGAATAGAAGGTCTCACCCTCGGGGGTTGCGATAAGAGTATGAGGTCCTTTTAGGACTACGATGGAGGCTGTAAGCTTAGCCAACTCTATGGCTGAAGTCTTTCGACCTTTCAAAATGTCTTGAGTTTCCTTTTTTAGTAACCTTGCTGCCTCTCCGGGATGAGGGGTAAGGATCCTTGGAGCCTTGCATTCTTCCAAAATTGTTAAGTCTTTTGCTATAAGGGTTAAGGCATCAGCGTCAAGAACAACCGGTAGATTGATTTCTTTTAGCAAGAATTTTAGTAGCTCAAAAGCTTCGTCTGAAAGACCAAAACCTGGTCCTATGGCCAGAGCTTTTTTGTTTGAAAGGCTCTCAAGAATTATCGTCAAGGCTTTAGGACTTGGCTCACCGTTAACCTCAGGAAGGGCAAGGGTTAATGCTTCGGGTAGCATGCTTGCGTAGATAGGTTGTAGACTTTCCGGACAGGCAAGGGTCACAAGACCAGCTCCAGCCCTCAAAGCACCAAGAGCCGTCAAATATCCTGCCCCGCTCTTTCCCTTTGAGCCAGCTAAAATCAATAGATGACCAGACTTGCCTTTATGGTAGTAACCCCTCCTCGGACGGTAGATCTGTCCAAGGTATTCAGTGGTTAAATACCTTGATTTAGGAAGAAGGTTTGCTTTTTCTAAATAGGTCCATGCATACCCTATGGGAAGAACGATAATTTTCCCTGCGTATGCTTTTCCAGGGTAGTTTAAGAGACCATGCTTAAAGCATTCAAAAGTCACAGTCAGGTGAGCTTTTACAGCAACTCCTAAGACCTCTCCTGTATCAGCAGAAATACCTGATGGGAGGTCTATAGCAACTACTTTAATTTGGTTTTTACTGGTAAGGGTGTTTATGAATTCCACCGCCTCGGCAAAGAGGCCAGAGATTGCTCTTTTTAATCCTGTTCCAAAAAGGGCATCAACCACAAGCTCTGAACGAAAGGTCTCAAATATGCTTTTTAAAGTTTCTAAATTGTTTATTTTTTTTATAGATAAACCGAGCTTTTGAGCAAGGATAAGGTTTTTTTTAGCCTCTCCTTTGTATTTTTTCTTCTCAGAAAAGATGCCTATAAAAACTTGGTAACCCATTTCTGAAAGGTACCTTGCACAAACGAAGCCATCTCCACCGTTATTACCTGGACCGCAAAGGATCAACACTTTTTGGTAATCCTTGGGAGGAAAATTTTCTCTTATAACCTGAGCAACTCCAAGACCTGCTCGCTCCATAAGGACTTCAGGAAGGAGTCCAAAATCATCCATTATCACTCGGTCAAGTTTTTGCATCTCTGAGCTTTCAGCCACAAACTGGCCGGTCATCCCTTTAGTCCTTAGCTTTTACAATCAATACTACAGCTATAGTATAGTTAAAATCATGAGAAACAGAAAGGAGAATTTTTTGTCCACCAACTTCCTCAAAGACTTCCTTTGCCCGACCAGATAATTTCACGGAAGGACCTTTTTCGGTTCGGACTAGAGATATTTCTTTGAAACGAAATGGTCTATAACCCCCCAGGGCTTTGTAGAAAGCTTCCTTTACAGCAAAGGAACTTGCCAGATGGGGATAAGGGATTGGCTTTTTTTGAGCGTAGATGAGTTCTTCTTCTGTAAAAACTTTGGTTAGAAATCTCTTCCCATAGACTTCGCAGAGTTTTTGAAGCCTTGGAATGTAGACAAGGTCAACACCAAGACCTACGGGAACTTCGATCATTTTGGTTGTAGGGCTTCGATCATGTTAAGACGCCTTTCGTGTCTTCCTCCTTCAAAGGGCTCTGTAAGAAAGGTTTTTACAATTTCGATGGCCAGGCCGTCGCCGATTAGTCTTCCTCCAAGAACTAAGACGTTAGCGTTATTGTGCCTCCTTGCCATCTTAGCAGAAAATGGCTCATGACAAAGTGCTGCTCTTATACCAGGGAAGCGATTAGCTACAATGCTCATCCCAATCCCTGTCCCGCAGATTAAAATCCCTCTTTCAGCCTTTCCCTGAAGGATATACTCGATGGCCTTAGCTCCGTACTCGGGATAATCAACGGAGACATGCGAATTTGTGCCCACATCGATTACCTCATAGCCTTCACTTGTTAAAAAATCTTTAATCTTTTCCTTTAAAAAAAATCCGGCATGGTCTGAAGCAAGAACAATTTTCATTCTAGCCCTCCCATTTTCTAAAAACTAAACAGGCATTTGTTCCCCCAAACCCAAAGGCGTTTGACATGGCAACCTTAATGTTTACCCTTCTTGCTTGGTTTGGTACATAATCAAGGTCACATTCAGGGTCTGGCTCTTCTAGATTGATAGTAGGTGGAACGATACCAGTTTCTAAAGCTTTTACAGTGATAACTGCCTCAAGTCCTCCTGCCCCACCAAGCAAATGTCCAGTCATGGATTTAGTCGAGGAAACCATAAGCTTATATGCATGCTCGCCAAACACCTTTTTTATAGCTATAGTTTCAACAACATCGTTTAAAGGGGTACTGGTTCCATGCGCGTTTATGTAATCAACTTCGTTAGGAGCAATGTTTGCGTCCTCAAGGGCTAATTTCATACAATTTGCTGCACCCTCACCATCAGGGGAGGGAGCGGTCATGTGGTAGGCATCGCAAGTTGCTCCGTAACCAATCAGCTCAGCGTAAATCTTTGCCCCTCTTTTTTGGGCATGAGTGAGCTCTTCTAAAACAAGAATACCTGAGCCCTCGGCTATGACAAAGCCATCTCTCTTAGCATCAAAGGGTCTGCTTGCTTTTTCTGGCTCGTCGTTCCTTGTTGATAGAGCCTTCATAACAGCAAAGCCAGCTACCGCCAGAGGGGTAATTAAGCTTTCTGTCCCCCCACAGATAGCAATGTCAATAAGTCCATTTTTAATCATTCGGTATGCTTCACCAATGGCATGGTTTCCTGCGGCACAAGCTGTGCAAACTGCTAAATTTGGTCCTTTAACTCCAAAGAGAATAGCCACTTGCCCAGCCGCCATGTTAGGGATGATCATGGGGATGAAAAAAGGCGTAACCCTTTTGTAGCCCCTTTCATCAAAAATCCTTGTGTAGTGTTCTACCAGCCCAACTCCACCCATTCCCACACCAATGATTACACCAGCCCTCTCTCCAAGCTCTGTGTTCACAAGCTTTGCATCCTCCAAGGCCATGCGAGCGCTGGCTATAGCGTATTGTATAAAAGTGTCCACGCGAGAAACAAGCTTTTCGGGCATGAAATCTTGTGGTTTAAAATTTTTAACTTCACCCGCTATCTGACTTGGTAAATTGCTCGCATCAAACTTAGTAATTTGAGTTATCCCTGACCTCCCTTCAACGATGCCTTTCCAGGTTTCATCAACGCCAATACCTAAAGGACTAACGCAACCAATGCCAGTGACGACAACCCTTCTTTCCATATCAACCCCTTATGCCTTATCGCCTACTTTAGCCTTAACATATTCTATAACATCTTTTACTGTCCGAAGCTTTTCTGCGTCTTCATCAGGGACTTCCATCCCAAAGGCCTCTTCCATAGCCATCACTAACTCCACTAAATCAAGGGAATCTGCGCCTAAATCATCCACAAAGGAGGCTTCAGGTTTAACTTGATCTTTAGATAGATTGAGCTTCTGAGAAATGATCTCGATGACCTTCTCCTCTATTGACATTTGCCCCTCCTTAAGGGATTTTTGCTTATCTTACCTAAATTTTGTCAAAAAACAAGCGGAATATTCAACGCTCAAAGAGCTTCACCCATTGTTTGACAAAATCCACTCTTTAGGATATGATTGAACCATGCTTGACCTAAATTTAATTAGGGAAAGACCGGATTTTGTTAAGGAAAGATTGAAGCTTAGGGGTGGGGACTATCCGATTGATAAGATCCTTTCTTTAGATGAAGAAAGGCGGAAGCTTATCACACAGGTTGAAACTCTTCGTCATGAAAGGAGGGTAAAATCGGAAGAAATTGGAAGGTTAAAAAGGGTAGGGGATGAAGCTTCAGCTTCTCTTCTTGCTCAAGAAGTAAGATCCTTAGGGGAGAGGCTCAAAGAGCTTGAGGATGAGCTTTCAAGGGTAGAGAAAGAGCTTAAGGAACTCTTGGTAACCCTGCCAAACCTTCCCCATGTTAGCGTTCCTGTAGGAGAGTCAGACAAAGATAATGTGGTAGTGAAACGCTGGGGTGAACCCCCGAAGTTTGACTTTGAGCCAAAGCCTCATTGGGAGATCGGCGTAAATCTTGGTATCCTTGATTTTGAACGTGCAGCCAAGATTGCGGGAAGCAGGTTTGCTGTATACTATGGTGTTGGTGCCCTTCTTGAACGCGCTCTCATCAACTTTATGCTTGACCTTCATACGAAAAAGCACGGTTATAAAGAGGTTCTTCCCCCTTTTCTTGTCAATTCAGCCTCCATGTTTGGCACAGGGCAGCTTCCAAAATTTAGAGAGGAACTATTTAAGGTAGAAGATTGGGATTTTTATCTTATACCTACCGCAGAGGTTCCGTTAACAAACCTTCATCGAGATGAAATCCTTCCTGAAGAGGTTCTTCCTCTCTATTATACAGCCTATACTCCTTGTTTTAGGGCTGAAGCAGGGGCTCATGGAAGGGATACAAGAGGGATAATTAGACAGCATCAGTTTAACAAGGTAGAGCTTGTGAAGTTTGTGGTCCCGGAGACCTCATACGAAGAACTTGAAAGTCTTCTCCTTGATGCCGAAGAGGTTTTACAGCTCCTTGGTTTGCATTATCGCGTCGTCCTTCTTTGCACCGGAGATTTAGGATTTGCAGCGGCTAAAACCTATGACATTGAGGTTTGGGCTCCTGGTCAAGGAAGATATATTGAAATATCTTCTTGCTCAAACTTTGAGGATTTTCAGGCTCGCAGAGCTAACATTCGCTATCGTCCAAAGGGTGGAGGGAAACCAAGGTTCGTCCATACTCTCAATGGCTCAGGATTAGCAATAGGACGAACTGTGATGGCTATTCTCGAAAACTTTCAACAAGAAGATGGCTCGGTTATTATTCCTGAAGTCCTTCGCCCTTACATGGGTGGCTTAGAAAGATTAGAACCCGTTAAGTAAGGTCTAATTCTCGGCTCTACCAAATACATACTCTGTGCAGGTGCGAACCGGGCAATAGCCTTCAAGTAAAGCTTCTTCGGCCGTTTTAAACACGACCATTCTTTTTATGTTAATATCCTTAGAGCAAGCTGGATGATGAAACCTTCTGCTGTTTTTGTTGCCGTAGTAAGGGCCTGGTCCTGCCTTGTCAAGCAAAGAGAAAAGCCCTACCCTTGCCTTAATAGCCGACCTCTGTATAGGTAAGCACTTTTCAAAAATGTTTTCACTTCCTTCAAACCAACAACAGAGGGCTAAACCCTCCTTAACCAAGATTTCCGAGACCGAAGTCCCGTTTGGGAAGTAAAGTTCACCTAAAAGTCTGCCAAACCTATCCTTCTCTCTTATGTTTTTGGCAAGGCAAAGTTTTTTCCCCTCAACCAACTCTTTATTCCTAAGATAGGCCTCTTTAGCAAAAGGTTCAGGAACACCTGTTTCAGTACGAATTTCGAGGGTATTTATGGCTGCATACCGGAGTATTTCCCCTGTTTTTAACTCCACAGTATCCCCATCTACAGCCCTTTTAATCTCAACAACCTCCATTCCGGAGGGGCAGGAAATCTCAGTCCGTCCTACAGCTTTTATTCCCTCTGCTTTCTCTCCTTTTTTACAGGCTCCTAAAAGAGAAAGAAAAAAGAAAAGGCTTAGGATTATCAAGAGGTTTCTAACAACTTTAAACAAGGCTTAACCTCCGAGTGATTTTTTGGAGTTTGCTATTTTTTTATACTTTAACTAAAGCACTGTCAAGCTCTGAATATTTATATAATAAAGGTCGCATCTCCATAAGAATAAAACCTGTATCTTCTTTTTATTGCCTCCTCGTAGGCTTTAAGAACCAAGTTTCTTCCGGCAAAGGCACAAACTAAAAGGAGAAGAGAAGATTTAGGCAAGTGAAAGTTGGTTATCATGGCTGAAACTACTTTAAACTTATAACTCGGATAGATGTATAGGTCGCACAACCCTTCGTAAGGTGAAAGTCCTTTTTCTGCTACAAATTCAAGGGCTCGAACTGTGGTAGTCCCGCAGGCAATAATCCTCCTTCCTTCAGATAAAGCTAAACGGACCTCTTCAACTACATCAGAAGGCACTTTTATGTATTCTGGGTCAAGGCGATGTTTCCTTATATCTTTAGTTCTAATAGATTTAAAAGTGCCATACCCAACATGTAGAGTAATGAATTTTATCTTTACACCTAATTGTGAAAGACGATTTAGAAGTTCTTCAGTAAAGTGAAAACCTGCGGTTGGGGCAGCAACTGAGCCTTCCTCCTCGGCATAAACCGTCTGATAGCGTAGTAAGTCAAATTGTTCTGGGTCGCGCTTAATATAAGGAGGAAGAGGGGCTTTGCCTTCCTTTTTTATCAATTCTTCAAGGTCTAAATTTACTTCACTTCGCATCTCTACATAATACTTTCCCTCTTCTCTCCGCTCTAAAACTCTAAAACTTATCATCCCGCCTTCAGATACGAAATGAGTCCCAGGTTTAACCCGTTTGCCTTTTATTAAAGCTTCCGTTTGAAAGATGAAGCCATGAGGCTTGCTTAAAAGAAGGACCTCAACCACTCCACCAGTTGGCTTTTTAGCCTTAATCCTTGCGGGAAAGACTTTGGTGTTGTTTAGCACAAGAACATCGCCCGGTCTAAAGTATTTTTCAATTTCTGAAAATTTTTCATGAAAATAAAAAGCTTGATTTTTTCGGTCTATAACAAGGAGCTTACTTTCTTCTCTTTTAGAAGAAGGATAGTAAGCGATCAACTCCTCAGGTAGAGAATAATCGTAGAAATCAAGGTTGAATTCAGGAGGTATAACAGCCATGTGAGGTCTTACTTAAGGTAATCAGGGATTATCTCTAAAGAAATAAGGTCCTCAATAGTTTCTCTTTTTCTGACAAGGTAGAAGGTTTCTCCGTCAACTAAGACTTCTGCCGGACGACAGCGGGAGTTATAGTTGGAACTCATCACAAAGCCGTAAGCTCCTGCGCTCATGATAGCAAGGAGGTCTCCCTTTTCAAGCTTGGGGAGCTTTCTATCCCGAGCAAAAAAATCTCCACTTTCGCACACCGGTCCAACTACATCTACTACCTCTTCCTCAGAGGTGGTTAGCTTAACAGGCTGTATCTTATGATAAGCCTGATACAGAACGGGTCTAATAAGGTCGTTCATTCCAGCATCAACGATTACGAATTTTTTATCTCTGTTTGTCTTGCGATAGAGAACTCTTGTGACAAGGATGCCTGCGTTACCAACGATGACCCTTCCCGGCTCGAGAATAAGCGTGCAGTCTAAAGGTTTCAATTCTTCAATGATGGCTCGGGCATATTCTTCAGGCGGAGGCGGCTCTTCATTAGCATAGGGGATGCCAAGCCCGCCACCAAGGTCAAGATACCTTAGCTCAAAACCAAGCCTTGTTAGTTCATTCCAAAGAGCTTTTAACCTTCTTAAGGCAGACACAAATGGAGATACCTCAGTTATCTGAGACCCGATGTGAGCATCAAGCCCTATAGGTAAAAGATAAGGATTTTTTTTAGCTCTAAGGTAGACATCGATGACTTCTTCTTCAGGAATGCCAAATTTATTCTGTTTAAGCCCCGTAGAGATGTAGGGATGGGTTTTAGGGTCAACGTTTGGGTTAACCCGTACAGCAAAGGGAGCTTTAATTCCTAAGCCTTTTGCTATCTCTCCTAAACATTCAAGCTCCTCTAAGCTTTCAACATTAAACATCAAGATGCCAGCCTTTAAAGCAAGTTCAATCTCATTAGGTCTTTTACCAACGCCTGAGTAAACGATTTTACTTGCTGGTATGCCAGCCTTTAGAGCTCTTACTAATTCACCTGCAGAGACCACATCGGCACCAGCCCCCTCCTTACCAAGAAGAGCAAGCACCGCAAGGTTAGAATTAGCCTTTACAGAATAGCAAACGAGATGGTCTACTTCTTTAAAGCTTGCTGAAAATACCGAAAAATGCCTTCTAATTGTCCTTGCCGAGTAGATGTAGATAGGTGTCCCAAATTGATTAACGATTTCTTTAACTGGCACCTCCTCGCAGTACAGTTCGTTGAGATGATAAGTGAAATAATGCATAGTTTAAAATATACAAAAAAGTGTAAATCCTGTCAATGTTTTATCATTTCTGAAAGCCCCCCGAGACTATATTAATAATTTTTGCAACCCCCATGTTTCACTCAAGGCGCAAGCCGAGGGGTTCCCCGGGGACGCCGTCCCGAACGAAGTGAAGGATGCCTCGTTATCGTTCGGCAGGAGAAAGTAGGGGGACTTTTTGAACAACCTCAAGTCTTCTGAGGCTGTTCAAAAAATATTATAAGACCTTTATCCTCTCCTTCTCACTCTCAATACTATCACAAAAAACCAAAGCCTCTGCAGAATAATCATATAGAGATTCCAAAGAATTGCACAGGCAATTGCCATCTTCTTAGCTAAATCCTCTCTTATCAAAGTAAAACTTGAACCTACCTTCAACTTCATCGAACCAAATACCCCTTCTATCCTATATCTCCTCTTCCTATACCTCTCCCAATTCTCAAAACTCATCCTCCTTAACCAATTCCTTATCCTCATCCTCCAACTCTGTTTCATCCCTACCGCCGGTTCACATCCAAACTTCATAACTCTCTCTATTACATCCACAGCATCGTATCCTTTATCAGCTATAAAAGGACCTCTCGGAAGTTCCTCTAACCTATCAAGAATTTCCCTTAACATATTCACTTCTGAAGCGTAAGGTCCCCCTACCTCACATCCAAGAATTATAGCCCTCCCTTTCTCATCCACTGCCACTAAACTTACCAATCTCACATGAGAACTAACCTCCCTCACTTGAGTACCTCTCATCCAATTGAGGATATATTTACTCCCAAAACCAAATCCAGTCCCATCAACTATTAAATACTTAAAATCCCATTTTGCCCGAAAAAAATGTTTAGTACTTTCATCCAAAATTTTCTTTAAAAGCTCTTCATCAAGTTTTTTAACCCTATAATGATAATCACCAAGAACTGGCACATGAAAACCTTCATGTTTAGCAATCTCAAGCACTTCTCTGTAGGAAAGTTTATAAAGTGTTTGATATAACCATAGAGTAACAATAAGAGCGTCCTCAAAAATTTTAGGCCTCCCACGCCTCTTAACAGGTTCTATGTTTTCAATCCTCTGAAAATAGGACTTTACAAAACTATATAAATGCTTCAAAGTTAAAACACTTCTCCTCATAGTTTAATAATTTAATTCTTAATTAAAATTTTTGAACAGCTCCAGCTTTTTAGATAAACTTTTAGATAAGAAAAGTCCAGCTTCAAAAAGAAGATAAAGCGGTATAGCCAAGAGGCTCATGTTGATGGCATCTGGAGTAGGGGTAATCACCGCGGAAAAGACGACTACAAAAAAGAATATTCCTTTTCGATATTTACTCAACTTTTGAGGATTTAAAACTTTTATCATAGTGAGAAAGACCATCATCAAAGGCAACTCAAAGATTGCGCCAAAGAGGAGAAGAAAAAAGCCAAAGAAGTTGGCAAAATGTTCAAGGCTTATCGCAGGCTTTATTTCTTCCGTTTGAAAGGAGAGTAAAAACTTAATCCCATAGGGTAGAACGACAAAGTAAGCAAATACAACCCCTAGGTAAAAAAGGATTATTCCAGAGAAAAAAAGAAGAAAAGAAAGCCTCTTGGGAAGAAAAAAAAGTGCATCTAAGGTAGAGATTACACCAAGCCAAACCAAGGGAAAAAAAAGGATAATCAAACAAACAACGCTAAACTTTAGCATAGCAAGAAAAGGCTCAGAAATGGAGAAAAATACAAACCTTTGGTTGAATTTATGCTGAAGATAGTTTAAAGCCTGTGGAGAAAACCAAAAGATCAAGCCAAAGGAGATAAGAATTAGTGCAAGTAAGGTTAGTCCAATAGGGGACCTAAGAAAGGTTAAAAGGGTCTTTATTCTTTGGGCTAAGATTTTATAGGAGGTTGCTTCTTGCCCAGTCGACTGCATTCTGAAAGATTAGGAGCCCTTGGGCTGTTTTTGTCTTAAGGGCTGTCCATCTTGGATGGTTGGTAAAGTGGTTAAAGGCTTCAGGATGGGGCATAAGCCCAAAGACCCTCCCAGTTTCGTCGCAAAGGCCGGCAATCCCAAGAGGCGATCCATTAGGGTTGTAGGGATACTCAATGGTTGGCCCCTTGGTTTCAGGGTGGATGTATCTTAGGGCTAATTGCCCTTTGACCTCAAGCTTTTTCAAAATTTCATCACTTTCGGTTAAAAACTTGCCCTCTCCGTGCCTTACAGGTAAGTAGAGCTCATCAAGTCCTTTCAAAAAAATGCAAGGAGTATGTTTTTCTACCTTAAGATGGACCCATCTATCCTCAAACCTTCCAGAATCGTTGTAGGTGAGAGTAGCAACCCGTTTCCCGAGGTATTCTCCACCTGGTAGAAGCCCCATCTTAACAAGAAGTTGAAAGCCGTTGCAAATTCCGATGATAAGTCCTCCTTGGTCTAAAAACTTCATTAGGTCGTCCCACAAAGGGTATTCACCCTTGATCTTTAACGTTTTAAAGCGGTGAGCGCAGGCTTGAGCTGCACCCAGGTGGTCTCCATCAAGAAAACCCCCAGGAAAGGCAAGAATGTGATAATCTGTTATCTTTACCTCACCCGAAAATACTTCAGATAAATGGACTATTTCTGGGTTCGCTCCGCAGACTTTAAAGGCATAAGCTGTCTCAACTTCACAGTTTATACCGTAGCCCCAAAACACCAAAACTCGCACCTTTCCCATAGCTTGCCAAATTTCCAATTGATGGTTAAACTTTCTTAGTGCATTATAAAAGCTTTTCACCAATTTTCAAAATCCTTTTATTCGTAGTTTCTATTATACTATTCAATTTTGCAAACACCTCGCTACCGCTTGGCTTTTTTTTGTCATCTCGAGGCGCGCAAGCTCCGAAGGATCTCATGGAGGGCTCCTCGCTTACACTCGGAGTGGCTAAAGTATATGCAGCTCAGCCTCCTCGAATATCCTATGAAGTTAGCTTAGATTTAAATAAGCGAGTTATCGTTGGTAAGGCAACTTTCATGTTTTTTGAGAAAAAGCTTTATATTATTAATCTTTCGAAGGCGAAGATTACAGGTATCTCTGCTAAAAATGCCCTGCATCAAATGCAAGAAGAGGCAAAGGAGTATATTTTAACTTTTTTCCCTTCTTCAGCTGAAAGTTCTCTTGAACTTACCTTTGAAAGGGTGTTTACTCTTCGAGCTTTGCTTGAAGGGGAATACATACCATCTCCTTTCCCTTATCTAACTAACTCTCCTTTTATTTTTGAATTGAAGATGTCAATTCCTTTCTACGAAGAGTCCTTGCGAAGCTCTGGACGTCAGATTAAGTCCTCACAGAGAAGGATGTCAGAAATTAAAGCCTTTCATCTCCTCTGATTATTTCAGGGAAAGCATAGAGGATGGTTTTATTCTTTTAAGGTTCATCAACAAAACTCCCGTTAATATTCTTCCACCTCTTATCATCGGTCCCTACGATAGAGAGCAAATTAGTGCAGGAAGCTTAAACCTTAACATTTTAACAACCAAAAAGCATGGAAAATCCCTCATCAACCTAAAGGATGAGCTAAAAAAGCTTTTTGATAGAATAGCTTATATAAGCTTTAGCTTCCCGAACATATACCTAACTTACGGGCTTGAAGAGCAAATTTTACCAGGGCTCATTCTGTTAACCGTAAACAGAGAATACAGCCCCGAAGAGATAGTAACCTTGGTGTTAGAACATGAGCTATCTTATGGGCGTCAACTTTCTTCTCAAACCCTAATCAAGGGATTAGCCATCTATCTTGGTGAGCATGAATTGACCTCAAATCCGATTGAGTTAAGGAGGAGGCTTTTACTTTCTCAGGATGAACGAGCTTATTCTTTCTACCGGGTCTTTGAGTTTGCTCAAAGGGTTGGTGAGGCAGGTTTTAAGGCTTCAGCCATGGAGTTTTTGAGCCAAAGGATCTCGGCAAGAGATTTTGTTAAAAAGTATCGTTTAGAAGAAAACTTTCCCGAAGGTGAAATCAAGATTTTACTCCCTAAGGAAATCAAAGCCCAAATAAGCTTCTATAAAAATTTTTCTCAGTTCAGTCAAACTGGGCTCCAACCCGGTCATCCCGAGACTTCACCCTCTCGAACTTCTGGTCAACAGACGGAGGTCTACCTCATTACAAATAACTTTAGCTCCCCTTACGAGCTTGAGGTTAAAGCTTCTTCCTCTCAGGGAGGTTTGAGCCGTGTAAAGGTTTTAAACAAAGAGGAAAGATTTACCCTTGACCTGCCACGAGGTGCTACAACCATCTACCTTGACCCTAATTATAAGCTCTATCGAATGCTTTCCCCTGAAGAGGTCCCAAGGAACATGGAAACTTTGATCCTAAAGCCGCTAATAGTAGTTCTTCCAGACAGAAGGCTTCTCCCCCTGTATCAGCCACTGCTTAACTTTTTGAGGGATAGAAATCCAAACGTGAAATTACTTTACGGTGTAGACCACTTAGACCTATTTTCAACCAAAGAAAGTTTGCTCTTCCTTCATCAACCACCACCTAATTATTTTATTGACCTTCCTCAAAAGGGCTTCTATATAAAATTCCTTCCCCATCCAAACTATCCATTGCATACAATAGCTTTTGCGAAGACTGAAACAGTTTCTGAGCTAACCAACGCTTTAAAGTTCTATTCGAACTGGAAGACCGCTGAGGAAGTTCATATCATTAAAGGAAAAGTAAGTAGTCTTAAAAAGTCAGTTCCTACGACAGGTATAACTTTAAAAAGCGATACAGCTTATGGACTAAAACCTCAGTTTCTAATGTCCCTTGATGATGTAATTCCCCATCTTTTTTCTGCACGGATCATACTCATTGGGGAGGAGCATGATAACCCTGCTCATCATAAATTTCAATTAGAGTTGATAAAGAGGCTTTATCGACAGTTTCCGAAGCTTGTCATCGGGGTAGAAATGGTGCAGAAACCATTCCAGCGGAAGCTTGATGATTTTATAAACGGGAGAATTTCTGAGGAGTCATTTTTAAAGTCAATAGAATACTTTGAGCGCTGGGGTTATGATTGGAGGCTTTACAGAGATATATTTCTTTGGGCAAGGGAGAACAAAGTCAAGATGCTTGCCCTAGACTTACCAAGGGAACTCGTAAGCAAAGTCCATAGGTTTGGGCTTCAAGCTTTAACCGAAAAGGAAACTAAGGAGCTTCCAGAAACAGATTTTCAGTTTCCTATTGGTTATAGAAGGTATCTTGAAGCGGTTTATTCTTTGCATAAATTTTCGGAAAACGAAAGCACTTTCGAGCGCTTCTATCAAGCCCAGGTCTTAAGGGATGAAGCCATGGCAGAAACCTTGGCCGAATTCCTTTCCAAAAATCCAGATTACAAGGCTATCGTCCTCGTTGGTAAGGGACATATCCTAAACCGCTGGGGGCTATACTATGCTCTTAAAAAGAGAGTAAAGCAACCTATTATCAGTGTAATCTTAGGGGATGTGCCTTTCTTCTCACCTGATATTGCAGATTATGTTTTTCAGCCACCTAAGGTAGAAATCAAGAGGACACCTAAGCTTGGTGTGGTATTGGAAGAAATGAAAGAAGGTCTTCTGATAAAGGAAGTAAAGCCTGGCTCTTTGGCTGAAAAGATAGGGCTAATGCGAGAGGATGTAATCCTAGAGATAAACAACAAAAGAGTCCATAAGGTAAGCGACCTTAAATTGATCTTAACTTTTCTTGAAGATGATGAAAATCTAATCTTTAAGATTAAAAGAGGTAATAGAGAAAAAAGCTTAAAATTTAAGCCCTTTTAAATAAGATTAACGGGGCGCAATCTCGCGCCCCATTGTCTTATCTCTTATTTAAACTATTTCTAAACTATTTTGCTTTAGCTACTGCTTCTTCTAGCCTTTTTCCAGGGACGAATTTGGGAACCTTTTTTGCGGGTATCTTTATAGGCTCACCTGTCTTGGGGTTCCTACCCTCTCTTTCAGCTCTTGTCACCACCTGGAAGCTTCCAAACCCAACAAGGACAACCTTGTCTCCATTAGCTAAGGCTTCCTCTACAGCCTGCATGAAGGCATCAAGAAGCTTCTCAGCGTTTACCTTGGTAGTTCCAGCAATCTCAGCCATGCGCTTCACTAACTCTGCCTTGTTCATAGGCACCTCCTTTCAAAACTTTTATTTTTCTACTCTTAATAATAACCCTTTTATCTTTTGTCAAGAGGAAATTTGAGGTTGTTCAAAAAATATTATAAGACCTTTATCCTCTCCTTCTCACTCTCAATACTATCACAAAAAACCAAAGCCTCTGTAGAATAATCATATAGAGATTCCAAAGAATAGCACAGGCAATTGCCATCTTCTT
>JBMSAU010000097.1:0-20808 GCA_049414625.1 Thermodesulfobacteriaceae bacterium | reverse complement strand
CAAGCCCTGATGCTCCCTCTTTTTTTGGCTTTTTGGTGATGATGTTTATGACCCCGCCCATAGCTTGCGAGCCGTAAAGCACTGAAGCAGGACCCTTAACTATTTCAATTCTTTCTATCTCATCAACGAGAAGCTTAGCTAAGTTTGCCGTCCCAGCATAACCAGAATCAACTAAGATTAAAACCCTGCTTTTTAGGAGATCCGCATGGGCATCGTTTGCGAGCCCACGGACTGCAACCCTACCTGTGAGCATTCCCGGATATTTATGCACATGCCCAGTTCCTGCAGAGACCATCACATCCCCTACATCTCGAGAGGTAGCAAGAGCTGGGTCATCTTCTTTTATAACCTGAACAAAGGGTATGACATTTTCTGGCTTCTCCTCAACCCTCGATGCAGTAACCACCACATCCTCAAGCTTAACTTCTTTCCCCTCTTGAGCAAAGGAGAGGGGAGCAACGCCTAACAGAGCAACTAAACTTAAGGATGTTAGCTTCCGCTGCATATTACCCCTCCCTATAAATAGTAATTTTTTTTACCATTAAGATTAAAGCACAAATTTTAAGCCTGTCAAGATCAAATAAATGGTATATAAAATTCCCATTAAGAAATGTTTGCCTTGCTAAAGCCTTTCATACAATCCTAAAGTTTTACCAGTTAGCGCCAACTTTGCGTAACTACATTGCTAAAGCCTTTTGCGCTGCAAATTTTCTTTGTTAAAAGTAGTCAATTATTTGTGAAAAAAATAACTTATACTATTTTTTTAAAAAGGATAGCATTATTCTCTGAAAATAATGTCTAAAGTATTACGAAAATTTATTTTAAGCAATCAAATTAGGAGGTGTTAAAATGAAAAACCGCCTGAGATGTTTTTACTCCAGCTTAGTTATGTTAGGGCTTTTGGTTTCTTCAGCCTTTGGGGAGGAGGTAAAGGAGGAAAAGGTTAAGAAGGCTGAGGAGCTTCCTGAGATTGTGGTTACTGCAACAAGGGTTGAGACCCCTGTTGAATTCGCTCCAGCAAGTGTAAATGTGGTTACTAAGGAAAGAATTGAGTTTAAGGCACCAAAAACAATTGATGAGGCTTTAAATGATATTCCAGGTGTATTTGTAAAAAGAGGAAAGGGCTTAATGGATACCCTTTCTTTTATTACTTTAAGAGGAATTCCTCAACAAAAAAGAACCCTTATTCTTATGGATGGAGTTGTACTAAATAATCCATACACAGGAAATGTTAAAATGGGTGGATATTATCCAGAAGACCTTGAAAGGGTTGAGGTTGTTAAAGGACCTTTTTCTTCTCTTTATGGTGGTTATGCGATGGGTGGGGTTGTTCAGTTTATTACCAAGATGCCTGAAAAAAGGGAGTTTACCTTTAAAACAGGGTATGGCTCAAGCTGGAAACGTGGGGAAGCAATGGATGATTTAAGAAGGGTTTATGTTTCTTATGGAGATAAACTCTGGAATAAACTTAGCATATTTTTAAGCTATGGAAGGCAAGATACAAACGGTTATCCAACAGATTTTAATGTTCGTGAAATAAGGCCACCAGCAGGAATTACAGGATATAAAGAAACTTATACAAGAGAAGGAAGGCGTGCCTATTTGATCGGTGACCGAGGAGACAATCGTTGGTGGGATGATGGAATTACTATCAAAGCACAGTATGAATTTACTAAGGACACAAAATTAAGGTTAAGTTTTATGAGGAATCGCTATGAATATAACTATGATGACCCTCATACTTATTTAAGGAATGCAACAACTGGGGCTCCTGTTTGGAGTTATGGTCGCGTAGGAGAAAATACTTTTCTTGCTGGTCCTGGAGGATGGGTTCAAAATACTTATGCCTTAGGCTTTGAAACAAAGCTTTTTAAAGACCTATCAATAAAAATAAATCTGTCATCTATTAATACTGAAAAAGACTGGTATGTAATAACGTTACATGGTGCAACAAGAAGTGGATGTGGACCAAATCCTACAACATGTGGATATGTTTCAAACACACCAGCTGATGCTTATATGGCAGATATTCAGTTTAGCCTTCCGATTTTTAGTAATCAGATTCTTACCTTTGGTGGGTCTTTTAGACGGGAGTATGCCCATACAAAAGAAAAATATTTAAGGAACTGGAAAGATGAAGATTCAACAACAACTTTAAAGTATGAATCAAAAGGAAAGGCAAGAACTTATGCCCTTTTTGTTCAAGATGAAATAATGCTTCTTAATAATCTCACTGCTTACATAGGCTTTAGAAAGGATTTTTGGAAAACTTATGATGGATATGTGATTGATTTACATGAAAATGGAACACCGAAGGCAGGCTATCCAAAGGAGTATCCATCAAAATCAGCTTCTTCTTTTAGTCCAAAGGTTTCCCTTGTTTATAAACCCTTTGAAACAACAACTCTGCGTGGCTCAATTGGAAAAGCTTTTAGACCTCCAACAGTATATGAGCTTTATAGAACCTGGACAACCCCCCGAAGAGGAATTACCTATGCTGGAAATCCTCAGTTAGACCCTGAAACAGTTGTTTCTTGGGATATTGGGATTGAACAAAAGTTATGGAAAGGGGCAAAGGTTTCTTTAACCTATTTTGAAAACTATATGAAAGATTTGATATATCGTAAAACTGTCAATGCCACTTATAAAGAATTGGTTAATGTAGGTAAGGCAGAGTCTCGTGGAGTTGAGTTTGAATTTGAACAAAGGTTTGATAAATGGTTAAGGCTTTTTATGAACTTTACTTATACTGATTCAGAAATTAAAGAAAACAAAGCTAACCCCAAAACAGAAGGAAAAAGGCTTACTCATACTCCTTTATGGATAGCAAATGTAGGTTTAGAGTTTAAAAGGTCTAAATTTCAAGGATATATTATCGGGAGATATGTAGATAAATGGTATATTAAAGATGATAATTCAGATAAAAAAACTTATGTATATGGTTCTTATGATGAATATTTTGTGGTTGATGGAAGGATTTCTTATCAGCTTACAAAGTTTTCTAAGTTAAGTTTTGAAGTAGACAATATTTTTAATAAAAAATATTATCAATACTTTAAAGCACCGGGGAGACAATGGTTTGTAGAGCTATCTTTAAAGTTTTAGTGTTGATATTGTTTTTAAGCTTTATATGGGTTGAGGTTTTACAAGCTGAAACCATTAGAGTTACCGATAAGCTTGGAAGGACTGTGACAATTGATGTTCCTGTTAAGAGAGCTGTTATAGTGACAACCTATGAGTTAATTCCAGCTTTAAATTTGTGGAATCAAGTTGTAGGGGTTTCAAGGTGGGCAGAAGAGGTTTGTGGGCTTTATAGGGCAATTTTAAATGAAAACCCTAATTTTAGAAGGCAAACAGTTGGTGGTGGCTCTGATTTAAATGTTGAAGCAGTGCTAAAGCTAAATCCAGACCTCGTTATAACATGGACATACAATCCAAACACCATATGGTTTCTTGAGAAAAAAGGGATAAAAGTAATCGGAATCTATCCTGATAGTCTTCAAGAACTTTATGAGGTTATGAGGCTTTATGGAAAGCTTTTCGGAAAGGAAAAGAGAGTTGAAGAAGTAATTAAAGAGATGGAAAAGATTTTTGATTTAATTAGAGTAAGGGTTTCAAAAATTCCTCCTGAAAAAAGAAAAAGAGTAATTTATATTAGAGGAAAACCAACGACTGTTTCTTGTGGAGGAATTACAAATGATGTTATTAAGCTTATAGGTGGTATAAATCCTGCATGCTCAATAAAAGAAACAAGCTCGATAAAAGAAAGAAATGCTGATGTTTCCATAGAAAGGATAATTCAATGGAACCCTGATGTGATTTTTATTTGGGGCTATGCTAGGTATGATGAAAATTGGCTTTATGGAAATTCTCAATGGAAACATGTAAAGGCTGTAAGAGAAAAGAGGGTTTATAAACTTCCAAGATGGTCAACCTGGTCGCCAAGGCTTGCACCAATTGCCCTTTACATGGCAATGAAGCTTTACCCTGAGCAGTTTCAAGATGTAAACTTTGAAGAGGTTGCAGATAACTTTTACAAGAAGGTTTTTGGGATTTCCTATTATAAGGTGAAACACTATGAAGGGTATTAAGGCTTTAATAATTTTAGTTTCTCCGTTTATTATTGGGTGGATTGCTCTATTTCTTGGTGCTTATGCCGTTAGTCCTTTAATGGTTTTAAAGATTTTATTAAATGAGACTTTGCATGTTTTTGATGTAGGGGATATTCCAGAAAAGGCGATAATAGTTGATATAAGACTTCCAAGGGTTTTACTTGCTGGGATTGTTGGAGCTTGTCTTTCTGGAGCGGGTGTCACCCTTCAGGGAATATTTAGAAACCCTCTTGTTGACCCGTTTATCCTTGGAATTTCAGCAGGAGCAGCCTTTGGATGTGCTATAACAATTGGATTTTTAAGTTTTTTACCTATCCAATTTATGGCTTTTATTTTTGGTAATACTGCGGTTGCTCTTGCTTATACTGTTGCAAGAACCCAAGGGGAAGTAAGTAGGCTTCCTTTAATTCTTTCAGGAGTTATTGTCTCAGCCTTTTTTACTGCTTTAGTATCTATAGTTAAATTTTTGGTTGACCCTAATAAGCTTCAAAGTATTGTTTATTGGCTTATGGGAAGTTTTTCGCTTGCCGATTGGAAAGGGGTAAAAGTTTCTCTTTTGGGAGTTGTTTTTGGATTAATACCTATTTTTCTTATGCGTTGGAGGCTAAATGTGATTAGTCTTGGGGAGGAGGAGGCAAAAGCTCTTGGGATAAATGTTTCAAGGGATAGGCTTTTATTTATTGGTTTTTCAACTTTTGCGGTGGCGATAGCTACTTCCCTTTGTGGAATTATTGGATGGGTGGGACTTATGGTTCCCCATCTTGTAAGAATGCTTATAGGTCCTGATCATAAAACACTTGTTCCTTTAAGCTTTGCAGGTGGAGCATCTTTTATGATTGCAGCGGATACCATTTCTCGCACTCTTACAAGCTTTGATATTCCTGTTGGGATTATAACTGCCCTAACAGGTGCTCCTTTTTTTATCTATTTAATGAAACGTGGTGGGAAGGAGGCTTGGGGTAAATAGTATGCTTGAAGTAAAAGAACTTTATTTTAGGCATAAAGGAGAAAAAAGAGACATCTTAAAAGGAATAAATTTTACTGCAGAAAAAGGTTTTATAACTACTATTTTAGGACCTAATGGATCTGGGAAGACCACACTTTTTAAATGTATTTCTGGAATTTGGGGAAACTATAAAGGAGAGGTTAAGGTTAATGGAATAAATATTGATAAGCTTTCTTATAAAAGAAGAGCAAGGCTTTTTTCGGTTGTTCCACAAGACCATGAACCCGCCTTTCCTTACTCAGTTTTTGATGTAGTTCTTATGGGAAGGGCAAGCTATGTGGGAATTTTCTCTTCTCCAGGGAAAAAAGATTATGAAAAGGCAGAATCTGCATTAGAACTTGTCGGGATTAGACATTTAAAAGATTTTCCTTATACCAAGATAAGCGGTGGAGAAAGACAGCTTGTTCTTATTGCAAGGGCAATTGCTCAAGAGGCTCCGGTCATGCTTCTTGATGAACCAACAAGCCATCTTGATTTTAAAAACCAGATAAATGTTTTGAAAAAAATAAAAGAAATCGCAAGCTTAAAAGGTCTTACAGTAGTCATGACGTTACACGACCCAAATCTTGCAAGCCTTTTTTCAGACAAAATTGTGGTGATTAATTCAGGAAATAAGATAGCAGAAGGAAGTCCAAAAGAGGTTTTAACAGAAGAGTTGATTAAAAGGGTTTATGGAATAGATGTGGTAAAAGTTAATATAAATGGACATAACATAATTTGCCCTTTAATATAAATTAGCTTAAAGGGGTGAGTAAGAGATGTGTGATATTTTAGCTATAGTTTGGCAAAGTTATTACAATATGCTTTATAAAGTATCAAAGAATATTAAAGATTTAGATATTAAAGTTTATTCTGCAAGGGCGCTTGATAAGGATAATGAAAGATTTGAAAAAGTTTTAGAGGAAATGGAAAAGGCAAAGGTTTTATTTCTTTATCGGTCAAATGAGCCTATATGGGAGGTTCTGGAAAAGAGGATAAAAAATTTAAAGGCAAGGATTGTTTGTCTTGGACATGACCCTTCTTATTCTTTGCTTTCAAATGTAAGTCCAGAGATTTTAAATAAATCTTATAGATATCTTGTAATAAACGGAGAAAAAAATGTAAAAAATATGTTTTATTTTTTGGCAAACAGGTTTTTGAATAAGGATTTAATCTATGAAGAACCTGAGGAGGTTCCTTGGGAGGGGCTTTATCATCCTAAGGCTCCAAGAATTTTCAAAACCATTGAGGAATATCTTTCCTGGTATAAAGAATACAAAAACTTTGAGGAGACTGCTCCTACTGTAGGAATTTTGTTTTCAAGGCATTATTGGATAAATGGAAATACTGAGGTTGAAGATTTATTGATAGAAGAGCTTGAGAAAAGAGGAATAAAGGTAATTTCTGGTTTTGGTTATTCGGTTAAAGATAAGGCTTTAGGAACAAGGGGAAGTGGGGAGCTTGTCTTTGA
The DNA here is from genome assembly GCA_049414625.1 of Thermodesulfobacteriaceae bacterium. Classification (GTDB taxonomy): domain Bacteria; phylum Desulfobacterota; class Thermodesulfobacteria; order Thermodesulfobacteriales; family Thermodesulfobacteriaceae; genus WYEG01. Next base: position 14,240 of record JBMSAU010000097.1, on the reverse strand, counting down.
GTGGTTTATTGATAAAGATGGGAAACCACGGATTGATTTAATGATAAAGCTTATTCCTTTCTTTTTAGGGACAAGTAGAGAAAAAAGTATGGATAATACAGAGGTTGCAAAAGATGGGGTTGAGATTTTAAAAAAGCTTAATGTTCCTGTTGTATGCCCAGTTACTTCTTATTATAAAACCGTTGAAGAATGGGAAAAGGAGGAACTTAATCTTGACATAGGGTGGGCTATAGCCCTTCCTGAGTTTGAAGGGGTTATTGAGCCGATAATAATATCTGCTCAGGTTGAAGGAAGTGAGGATGAAAGAAGAAGGATGCCGATTGAGGAAAGGGTGAGAAAGCTTGTTTCAAGGATTGAAAGATGGATTGAGCTTAAGAGAACTCCTCCTCAAGAAAGGCGGATTGTTTTTGTTCTTCATAACAATCCTTGTGCTTCTGTTGAGGCAACAGTAGGCTCTGCAGCCCATCTTGATAGCTTAGAGAGTGTGGTTGAAATCATGAAGCGTATGAAATCTGTAGGCTATAAGGTTAATCCACCTGAAAACGGCAAAGCTTTGATAGATGAAATTATGAGTAAGAAGGCAATTTCTGAATTTAGATGGACAACTGTGGAAGAGATTGTTGAAAAAGGTGGGGCTATTGCTTTTGTTGAGAAAGAAAAATATCTTGAGTGGTTTAATGAGCTTCCAGAGAAAACTCGTGAAAGGATGATTTCTGCCTGGGGAAATCCTCCTGGTGAGTATAAAAATGGAATCCCTCCTGCCATGGTTTATCAAGATAAAATTGTAATAACAGGGGTTTGTTATGGAAATGTAATTGTTTGTGTTCAACCAAAGCGTGGTTGTGCGGGGGCAAGGTGCGATGGTCAGGTTTGTAAAATACTTCATGACCCGGATGTCCCTCCTCCTCATCAGTATGTAGCAACCTATAAATGGCTTTCTCGTGAATTTAAAGCTCATGCCATAATTCATGTAGGAACCCATGGGAATCTTGAATTCTTGCCAGGAAAGGGTGTTGCGTTATCTAATGCCTGTTTTCCTGATATAGGAATAGACACAATTCCTCATCTTTATATCTACAATGCTGATAATCCACCTGAAGGAACAATTGCAAAAAGACGCTCCTATGCAGTTCTTGTTGACCATATGCAGACTGTGCTTACAGAAGGTGGGCTTTATGAAGAGCTTTTAGAACTTGAGAGGCTTCTCAGCGAATATGAAGATGCAAAAAGAAAAGACCCAGCAAGAATTCATGCCCTTGAGCATATGATTATTGATGCCATAAAAAAGGCAAAGCTTGATGTTGAAATAAAGATCTTTTGGGAGGGAAAAAAGAGATCTCTTTCTGAGTTTAGAAATGAGGAACTTCACAAAATACCTTTTGAGAAGATTGTTGAAGAAGCCCATTGCAAGCTTTCGTTAATAAGAAATACTCAAATTCAAGATGGGATGCATATATTTGGGAAACTTCCAGAAGGACAAAGAAGGGTTGATTTTATCTATGCAATCTTAAGGTATGATAGCGGGCAAAAATTTTCTTTAAGAAAGGAGATTGCGAAACTTTTAGGATTTGAGCTTTCAGAGCTAATTTCTCAGCCTCAAAAAATAGACCCAACTACAGGTAAATCTTACGGAGCAATCTTGGAAGAAATAGACAAAATCGGAAAAGAAATAGTAAAAAGTGTTTTAGAGGAGGTGGTATAAAATGGAAGTTTTAAAAAGAATAGATTGGAATAAACCAGAATGGATGGCAATAAAAGAGAAAATTTTAGAATTAAATAGAAAAATTGAAGAATCAAAGGAAATAGAGGCTTTATTGCATGGTCTTTCTGGGGGATATATTCCTTCTGGTCCTTCAGGGTTGATAACCCGTGGAAGAGATGATGTTTTACCTACAGGAAGAAATTTTTATAGCCTTGACCCTCATAGGGTTCCAACTCCTTCTGCTTTTGAGGTTGGGAAAAGGCTTGCGGAAAAGCTTATTGAAAAATATTTACATGAAGAAGGACGTTATCCTGAAAATGTTGCTATATTCTGGATGGCAAACGACATAATGTGGGCAGATGGAGAGGGAATGGGGCAGATAATGTATTTAATCGGGGTTAGACCTGTTTGGTTTTCAAACGGAAGGGTAAAGGGGTTTGAAGTTATTCCTTTAGAGGAACTTTCTCGTCCAAGGATTGATGTAACCATAAGGGTTTCGGGGATTACAAGGGATAATTTTCCTATGTGTATTGAGCTTCTTGATGAAGCTATTCAGAGAGTTGCCTCACTTCCTGAACCACCTGAAATGAATTTTGTAAGAAAGCATACCCTTGAAAATTTGAAAAATAATGGAGGAGACCTTCGTTCGGCAACCTTAAGAATTTTTTGCTCAATGCCAGGGACTTATAAGGCTGGAACCCAGCTTGCAGTTTATGCCTCTGCTTGGAAAGAAGAAAAGGATTTGGCAGAAGTTTTTCTTTACTGGAACGGATATGCCTATGGAAAAGGGATATGGGGGGAGGCAAGGCATAAGGAATTTTCTCAGATTTTAAAAACCGTTGATATTACTTATAACAAGGTGGTTTCAGATGAATATGATCTTTTTGGATGCTGTAGTTATTTTGGAACCCATGGAGGGATGACTACTGCAGCAAGATACTTAAGCGGAAAACCTGTTAAAACCTATTATGGAGATACAAGAAATCCTGATTTTGTAGAAGTAAGAGACCTTGCTGATGAGATAAGAAGGGTTGTAAGAACAAAACTTCTTAATCCTAAATGGATTGAGGGAATGAAACGGCATGGTTATAAAGGGGCAGGGGATATTTCAAAAAGAATCGGAAGAATCTATGGATGGTCTGCTACAACCAAGGAGGTTGACGATTGGATTTTTGACGAGATTGCAAGGACCTTTTTAATGAACGAAGAAAATAAGAAGTTTTTTGAGGAACATAATCCTTGGGCACTTGAGGAGATTGCAAGAAGGCTTATTGAGGCGATGGAAAGGGGTCTTTGGAACCCAGCTGAGGATGTTAAAGATGTATTGAAAACCCTTTATCTTGAGATTGAGGGATGGATTGAAGAAAGGATGGGAGAGGTAAAGGGAGATTTTCAGGGTGGTTCAATAGATGTTGTGACAGCTGAAGAAATCGAATATTGGAAAAATAAAATGAAGGAGGTTTTAAGGTGATATTTCCTTTTACAGCAATAGTAGATCAGGATGAAATGAAGCTTGCCCTTATTTTAAATGTTATTGATCCAAGCATTGGTGGGGTTTTAATTATGGGAGAAAAAGGGACTGCTAAATCAACAACAGTTCGTGCCTTAGCAGACCTTCTTCCCGAGATTGAAGTAATAAAAGGATGCAGGTTTAATTGTTCTCCTGAGGGTCCCTTTTGTAGTGATTGTCTTGAAAAGATAAAAAACGGAAATAACCTTGAGACTGAAAAAAAGAAAATGAGGGTGGTTGAGCTTCCTCTTGGAGTTACTGAAGATAGAGTTGTTGGAACCCTTGATATTGAACATGCCATAAAAAAAGGAGAAAAAAGGTTTGAACCAGGAATACTTGCAGAGGCAAACAGAAACTTCCTTTACATTGATGAGGTTAATTTACTTGAGGACCACATCGTCGACCTACTTCTTGATTCAGCTGCTATGGGGATAAATACAGTTGAGAGAGAGGGTATATCTTTTACTCATCCTGCAAGATTTATTCTTGTTGGGACAATGAATCCTGAGGAAGGAGAACTTAGACCTCAGCTTCTTGATAGATTTGGTCTCTGTGTGCAAGTAAATTCATTGAGAGATAAGTCTTTAAGGATGGAGGTACTTAAAAGAAAGGCAGAATTTGATGATGACCCAGAGGGTTTTTTAAGAAAATGGGAACCTGAGCAGAAAAAACTTTTAGAAAAAATACTTAAGGCAAGAGAAAATCTTAAAAAAGTAGAAATAGATGATGAAGCCCTTTCTTTAGTGGTCGAAATTACTTCACAGTTAAACCTTGATGGACATAGAGCAGACATTGTAATGCTAAAATCTGCGAGAGCCTATACTGCTTTCAATGGAAGAGAAAAAATAACAAGTGAAGAAATTAAGAAAGTTGCCCCATTAGCCTTAAGACATAGACTAAAAAGACTTCCCTTTGAGGATATCTCAAGGGAGGTAGAAAAACTTCATGCTATCCTTGAAAGAATATAGTTTAAGCTTTTCAGATTTTGTTTCTCAAGAAACAGCAAAACTTGCTCTACTTTTAAATGCTATCGAACCAAAATGTGGAGGTCTTCTTTTAGTTGGTAAAAAAGGGACTGGAAAATCAACTCTTTTAAAGGCTTTTAAAAATATCGCCTATTCTTTAAACCTTCCTTTTGTTGAAGTTCCGATGAATGTTACCGAAGAAGCCCTTTTAGGTGGAATTGATATTGAAGAAACCTTGAAGCAAGGAAAAAGGATTTTTCAGAAAGGACTTCTTGGTAAAGCAAACGAAGGTTTTTTAGTTATTGAAGATATAAACCTTTTTCCAAATGATATACTTTCCTTAATTTTTGAAGTTCAAGCAAGAGGAGAAAACATCGTTGAAAGAGAGGGTATTACCCTTAGAGAGCCTGCAAACTTTGTAATTCTTGCAACGATGAACCCAGAGGAAGGAGAGTTTTCAAGCCATTTTCTTGATAGGTTTGGTATGTGTGTAATCATGGATGAGATTAAAGATAGAGAAAGGAGAAAAGAAATTATAAAGCTTAATCTTCAAGATTTTGGAAATTTAAGAAAAGATGAGGAAGAAATTGTTAAAGGAATTTTAAGGTCTAAGGAGTTGATAAAAGAGGTAAGATTAACTGATGAGATAAGGGACTATATTATAGAATTAGCTTTAAAATCTGCTGTATCTGGACATAGAGCTGATATTTTTTTGATGTATGCGGTAAAAGCCTATACCGCTCATCTTGGAGAAAGGGAGGTAAAAAAGGAATATGTGGATGAAGTTGCTCCTCTTGTATTGGTGCATAGAAGAAGATTAATTGAGCTACAACTTTCTCCCCAACAAGAGGAAGAACCTCAAGAGGAAAAGCAAAACCAAAATCAAGAAAAAGAGAAAAAAGAAACAAAACAAAAAGAACCTTTATCTTCACTTCCAGAAGGAAGCTTTGAAAGAACGTCTCAGGAAAAGGAAGAAGTTTTTCCAGTTGGAGAAGGCTTTAAAGTAAAAAGGATTTTACTTAAAAAGGATAGAATTATAAGAGAAGCTGTAGGAAGAAGAACTAAAACCAGGATAAAAGGAAGGGGAGGAAGGTTTGTTAGAAGCCTCATTCAAGAAAGAGAAGAGGTAGCAATTTCTGCAACTATAAGAGCTGCTTCTCCCTTTCAGATTGTAAGAGGAAGAAAGGATAAACTTATTATAAAAGAAGAGGACTTAAGATATAAAGAAAAAGAGAGAAAGATGAGACATATCGTTATTTTTGTAGTTGATGGTTCTGGATCTATGGGAGTTGAGCAAAGGATGATACAAACTAAAGGGGCTATCCTTTCCCTTCTTATGGATTGTTATCAAAAAAGAGATAAAGTAGCTATGGTTGTTTTTAGAAAAGATAGGGCAGATACTATTCTTCCTCCGACTTCTTCTCATGAACTTGCTTTAAAAAGATTAAAAGAAATCCCAACTGGTGGGAAAACTCCTCTTTCAGCAGGACTTATGGAAACTTATAATTTAATAAGAAGATTAAAACTAAAGGAACCTTATAGTAGGTTTTTGGTCTTTCTTATTACTGATGGGAAAGCAAATGTTTCTTTAACTGGAAAGCCTGTTTTTGAAGAGCTTCAGAGTCTTTGTAATCTTTTAAGTAATATTCCATCCACTGATTTTGTAGTTATTGATACAGAAAAGAAAAACAAGTTTATAAAGATGGATATTGCTTTTAAGATTGCAGAATGGCTTAATGCAAGATATTATTTAGTTGAAGATTTAAAAGCAGAAAATCTTTTAGCTATTACAAAGGCTTATAAGAATATATAATTCCAAGAACTTGGAGTGAAGAATTAATAGCTGAATGGTTAAAATTGAAAGTATATTTAATAGAAATTGGAGTTTCTATAAGTTCTCCTGAGGCAGAAGGTAGAAATAAGGCTAATGTAGTTGGTGCTAAATTTAGAGATGGTATTTTTAGAAATCGTTCATGTATAAGTTGGTGCACCACCTGGAAGAGCTAAGCAAAGTAAAAAATTTTCAAAAGAAATTTTCAGAGAAGGTGCGAGATAGTATAGTTAATTATTTTCCACAAAGATCTGAAATTGAAACTTTCGAGAAAGTTAAAAATAAAGGTATAAGAGAACTTATATATGCCTCTGCTCAAACAAAGCTAAGTGAAAAACTACAAAATACAAGAGTTTTAAAATTACTTTAACAAATTTTTTAATATTAAAATATAGAGTTTTAATAGTAGTAATAACATTTGTTAAATTAAAAAAGGGGAGGGGGGAATGTGGAATATTTAATATATTTGATTGATTATGGAATAATAGGAATTCTTTTATTTCTTAGTATTATTTCAGTTGCTATAGCTATAGAACGAATAAGATATTACAAAAAAGTTAATGTGCTTAATTTTTCAAATTCTAAGGAATTAGAAGCAGATTTAACAAAGGGGCTTTATATTATTGCGACTATTGGGGCTAATGCTCCTTATATTGGACTTCTTGGAACTGTTCTTGGAATAATGCTTACTTTTTATACTATAGGACAGGAAGGATTTATTGATAGTAAAAAAATAATGGTAGGGCTAGCTCTTGCTCTTAAAGCTACTGCAGTGGGACTTTTAGTAGCTATACCATCTGTTACTCTTTACAATTATCTCTTGAGAAAAGTCAAGGAAAAGATTGCCCTTTGGGAGGTAAAGAATGGAAGAAAAGGAATTTGATTATATTAATGTAATACCTCTTGTTGATATAATGCTTGTTCTATTAACTATTGTTCTTGTTACTGCTACATTTATTGTTCAAGGAAGTATCCCTGTTAAGCTTCCTTCAGCTAAGTATGCTGAATCTGAAACTATAAGAAGTTTTCAAATAACTATTAATAAAGATGGAGAGATCTTTTTTGAGAATAAAAAAATAGGGCTTGAAGAGCTAGAAAGTATTATTAAAAGCATAGATAAAGAATCTCAGATTTCCATATTTGCTGATAGGTCTGCTAAGGTTCAAAGTTTAATATCTGTGCTTGATATTTTGAAAAAGTATGATTTTAAGAAAGCAACTATAAAGACTGAACTTATAAGATGATTAAGCTAAAAGAATTTTTTATTTCTTTTTCTATTCATTTCTTTTTTCTTTTAGGTTTTATAGTCTTATTTAAGCTAAATGAGGAGTTTTCAACAAGATATGTTGAAATAGATTTATCTTTTATAAGTTTTGCTAAGCTTTCAGAGGAAACTTCTGAAATTGATAAAAGAACTGATACTAAATTAGAGAAGAAGCTACAAGTAAAAGCTCAAACAAAGAAAATTTCTTCTTTTCCTTCTTCTGAAGAGTATAAAAGCTCTCCTAAAGAAGTTAAAGAAAGTTCTTTTTCTGAAAATAAAGAGATAAAAGAAGTAAAAGAGACAAAGGAGGTGAAAGAAATAGCAAATAAAGGGGATAATGAGGGAGGATCTGAAAGAGAAAAGGGGATTAGAAATGTTAGTATGAGTAAGAGTGGTGGAGATGGTTATGTAGGAGGGTCTGATAATAGAAATGTTGAAGATAGCGATGGAGGGAAAGGGAATTTAGGGGAGTTAGAGAAATTGAAGGAAAAGTTTTTGATAGAAAAACTTTCTTTTATTTCTCAAATTATTCACAATAATATTAACTATCCTTATATTGCTCGTAAGATGGGTTGGGAAGGAAAAGTAATAATATCTTTTATCCTTACGAAAGATGGTAAAATCAATCTTTTGACTGTTGAAAAATCTTCAGGATATAGAGTGCTTGATGAAAATGCTATAGATACAATTAAAAAAGTTTCAAAATATTTCCCTGCTCCACCACTTGATGTTAAAATAAGAATCCCCATAACTTATAAATTGTATAATCTAAATCCTGAGTAAAAAAATAAATTTAAACAATACAAAAATTAACTGATAAAATTTAAAATAGTCTTATTTATCATAAAAATATTTTTATTAGAAAGTTCCTCTACAATAAACCCTTTATACAATTTGCTACAAAAATTATTTTTTATATTCTGTTCTTCTCCAACCAATGTAGACTAAGAATAAAAACACAAAAAAGAGTAGAATATAAAGCCAGGGTAGAGGGGCTGAGGAAAAGCCAGACAGTTTTACATCCTCCATCTCAAAGCCCTTTACCCTTTGCCAACCACCTGGGACTAAATTCTTCTTTGCTCTAAAGGTTAAATCTCTCTTAAGAAACTCTTTCTTGTCAGGATTATCTGAGCCTTGGTTCTCTCCTTTTACAACTGCCAAAGTGTTAAGAAAGGGCTTGGCAAGGGGTTTTAGCCCCGGGACGGAAAGGAGGACCTTTGCGGTAAACTCAGTAAGAAACGGGTTGTTGCAGGTGTGGTCACAGCAGGCAAGCCCAACCTCCATCGCTGTCTCTGCATACTCTTTAGCTAAATGCTCAACAACCTCCTTTTCTGGCTTCCAGTAGCCTTTTCTTACCGTTTCAAGCATCCTTGCTACAACCGATTGATAAGCCCAAAGATTGTTTGCCTTCCTAAAAAGCTCCTTTATGTTTAACCCATACTTGTCTACTACATAGGTCTCATACATTTCTTGCCACTTAGCTGCGTCAACTACTTCAGGAGCAGTGACTTGCCAGCCCCAAAGATGTTCAACCACCTTATCTATAAACCTTGCCCCAGCATAGCCCTCCTTCATCATAGCTTTTATCCATTCAGGGTTTAAATACCTGCCTCTTAGCTCCCTTCCCATGAACTTTTCTAACCTTTCTTGTTTCGGTTGATGGGGATTGGCAAGGTTTGTGATAAAGAGTTCAGGTGACTTTCCGTCAATCGTCCTTATGGCAAGGGCTAAGCCACCTAAATACTGGAAATAATCATCATTATCAAGGGTGGCAAATATATTCGTTCCTCGGCTATGTAGGGCAGCTTTAGTTCCGGATAAAGCCTTTTTAAAAAGAAATAGGCTTAAATCTTTGCTTAATTCTTTTCCGTTCTCATCAACGCTTCCCCAAAAGCCCTGTCCGTAGAGATGGCTCATTCTATTAATGTAAAGCCTTGCTATCTCTTCTTCCTTTTCCCAGGTGTTAGACATGGCAATGGCTTTATCTATTCTTGTTCCATAATCACCCGGAGGCTCGGAAAATATACGAACGCTTGCCAGCCTTAAAGCCTTATCCTCTGGAATTCCTTGTTTCATCAAAGTATCCTTGAGAGATAGAACATTATTCCGAACAAGGTTGTCCTCTTCCTTTGCTTCTCTTGCAAGGGAGACTGCTTGGTCTAAGAGGTGAACGAGGTTTGAAAAAAGGTCACGATAAAGCCCGGATATGGTCAAAACTACATCTATCCTTGGGCGAGAAAGCTCCTCCCTTGGAATAAGCTCAAGCCCAGATACTCTTCCCCTTTCATCCCACTTCGGTCTAACCCCAAGGAGATACATAATCTGCGATTCCATTATTCCTTCATGTCTTATCGTCTCTACCGCCCATAGCACAAAGGCTAACTTATCTGGGAAGCTTCCATGCCTTCGCTTATAGTCTTCAAGGAATTCCTTAGCAAGCTTTACCCCCATTTCATAGGTTGCTTTGGAAGGTATCCGTGAGGGGTCAAAGGCATAGAAATTCTTACCCGTTGGCAGGCTATCAGGATTCCTAATAGGGTCGTTACCAGGACCAGAAGGAATATACCTACCAGATAAGGCTAAAATCAAAGAATCAAGCTCTCGCTTTGCGCTCTCCCGAATTTTATCTTCAATTTCTTTTAGCTTCTTTTCTTTTTCTTCACTGCTTAAATTTTTTCCTATGGATAATATGGCTTCAGCCATTGCCCTGATAAATCTATCCTCAGGAGCTCTGCCAAAGGTATGGAGCCCATAGGGATTAAAGGTTTGTCTTATCTCTTCGAGATAGTGCTCAAGCTCCTCTAAATCCTTCTCATCTTTTACCTCCTCAAGCCCTAAGTCTTTAAGTATGCCTATTTTTTTTGATAATGCGGAGACCTCCCTTAACTTTGCTTCAGCAAGAAGAGGGCTTTTGTCTTTGGCTGAATGATAGTCGTTTATCAAGGCATAAAGCTCGGTTAGTTCTTTGTTTAGGGTTGTTTTATCGAGGGGAGGCGTCATATGGTCTATAATGACTGCCATTCCACGACGTTTTGCTTGCAAACCCTCTCCTACATTGTCAACGATATAAGGATAGATGTTTGGAATGTCTTGGATCAAAACTTCAGGCGGGTCTTCGGGTGAAAGTCCTACTTCTTTACCAGGGAGCCATTCATGCGTTCCATGAGTTCCAACATGGATTATGGCGTCAGCTTGAAACTCCTTCTTTAGCCATAGATAAAAGGCTATGTATTGGTGATGCGGGGGCGTTTTCATATCGTGATAAAGCTTTTCTACATCCTGCTCCAGCCCACGAGATGGTTGAGGCAAAAGAAGGATGTTTCCGTATTTTACAGCAGGTATGACAAAGTATTTCTTATGAGATGAGTCGCTAAAGGTCATGATGTCTGAGGCTTCAGGTTGCCCCCAAGTTCTAATTACCGCTTCCTTAAAGCCTGAGGGGAGCTCTTCAAGCCAGGCTTTGTAAGTTTCAACCGGGATGAGGATGGGATTGTAAGCTTTGACCAGTCTTTCAAGCTCACCCTTTGCCCAATTTCCGATGTTTCTTCCCTGTGCTAAAACATCCTCAAAAACTTTAGCTTTGTCAACTTCAGGAACTGTATAACCCTCTTCCTTCAGTCTTTTTAAAATTTCATAGAGACTTTCAGGCAGGACATTAAGATAGGCAGCTCCGATGTTTTGTTTGCCTGGAGGATAGTTGTAGTAGATGATGGCTATTTTTTTATCTTTGTTTGGTTTGTCCTGTAGATTGACCCAAGCCTTAACTCGTTTGACAAGCATTCTTATCCTTTCAGGGATGGGCTTTTCTATTATGTAATCTGTTTGAAGCTCTGGGTCTCTAAAAGTCTCTTTGCTTCCTACAACGATTGGTTGAATTATTCCGCCAAGCTCAGGCAAAAAAATCTGCCAAGTCCTTTCAAAAATATCTAGTCCGGTCATCGATTTTCTCCACTCCTCTTCGCTCTGACTGTAGAGGGTTATGGCATTAATAACTGGGACTCCAAGCTTGCTTAACACAGGAACCGCTGACTCAGGTCTTAACCCGACTTTTAAACCAAGGGCTATTACGGCTCTGACTAACGGCTTTCCCTCATCGGAGAAGAAAAATTTCTCTATCGCAAGCTCAGATGGATAACCATAAACGGGTATCACACCAAAACCTTGCCTTTCTAACTCCTCACATATAGCATCAACTATAGTTGTCTGAGAGCTTATATAGCTTGTTTTATAAAATATTATACCAATGAGATTTCTTTTATCTAATTCATCTTTCTTTGCTGAAAGATATTCCTTGGTAGAAATATACACTTTTTTAGACTTATAATCATAAACTGCAAACTCTGGTATCTTTTCAGGATTATCAATTTTAAGATTTAAACCAAAATCTCTGGCTAAAGCATAGTAAATCATATTTTTGATGTTCTTAACGCCACCGTTTCTATAGTATTCTTCAATTCGTTCATCAAAGATAATTCCCATTTCTTTCATCTCATCGTTGTATGAACCGCTTGCAGCTACTGCGTAAACTTTTGCTCCATTTTTAATAGCTTGAGAAAGTTCTTTTCTTAAAATTTCAACAAGCCGTCTACCCATTATGTTGATAATTATTAAGTTTGATTTAGAAATGAAGCTTAAATCTAATTTTTTTATATCCTTTTGAGGAAAAACTTTAATTTCTAATTTTTGGATACCGTCTTTTTTTATTTCTTTCAATGCTTCAACAGCAACCTTTGTATAATGGTCTCCAAGGATCAAGCTTACTTTAAGAGTATCTTTGTTATTATTTTCATAGGCAAAAACATGGTTCTTAAATAAGATGAAAAATGTGAAAGCTATATAAATCAAGATTAAGCATGATTTTTTATGTTTTTTATTCAGGAACATAGATAATTCTTCCGTCTTTAAGTTGATAAGCTGTCCCAAGCCTTACACCTTCTCCTGTCAGTTCTTTGTCTGTAACTCTTTTTGCTTTGATTTCCTTTCCTTTTTTTATGATAACTTCAATTTTTCCGTCTTCAGAACGCTTAACCAAAGTTACTTCAGACTTTGGATTAATAAGTTCTATCATGTTGTATGTCATAAAAAGAGCGATGATTAGGCTAACTATAAAAACAACGCTTGCATCAAAGAGATTAGCAATGCCAGTAAGGGGGTCTTCAAGTTTTGGCTCAAAGTCCCTTAAAAGCCTTCTTTTCTTACGAAGGCTCATTTTTCGCCTCCCTTTATCAGTTCGTCTAAGTTTCTTACACCTCTTTTGAGGTTTGCCAAAAGCAACTCCGAAAGAAATTCCATCTCTCTTAGGTCTTCTCTAACCCATCTTTCCTTTACAAGGGAGATTAGATAGGCGACCACGCTACAACCAAGACCAACTACTGCTGTGGTGAAGGCTGTGACCATTCTGCCTGCCATCTCTGGCATGTTTCCCTGAGCAAGGGAGGCTAAAGCCATGCCCATAGGAATAAGCGTTCCCATCAAACCAAGCGCCGGACCTACCCTTATGGCAAACCTAACCTTATCAAGCGCTTTTATCAGCTCTACCTCAAAGGACTGCAAAAGCCTAACAACCCTTGCCTCAGCTTCATCTATCCTCTCCTCTGAAAACAGAGTTATTTCTTCTTTCAGTGCCTTCTTAAAGCTTTCTTGATAATAGAAAAACCCATGCCTTCTCTCCACAAACTCCCTCAAAAACCGACCAAGGCTTATGCTCATCCAGAATACAAGGATAATAAGTCCAATAAGGACAGGATAGAAGAGCAGAGTCGAAATAACATAGAGAAAGCTTTCAAAAAAGGCTAAAATGTTCAACGTTCAAACCTCCCGCTTAATCTTTCTTTGCGTTTTAAGCAGAAAACCAAACAGAAAGGCAAGAAAAAGAATAAGGAGAGCATACAAGGCATAGGGAGGAAAGAATAGTTCTTCCGAAACAAAGGTCTTGTATATCTTTTTTGCTTCCTCGATCTTTTCTGGCACGATAAAGGATAAAGAAAGGTAAGCCCCGACCCCAATCATAGCAAGCCCAAGGGTTGCAAGCTTAAACTCTTTTGCCCAAATTCTAACAATAAGAAAGAAAACTAATGAAAACAGAGTAAAGGCTAAACCCAATCCGAACCCAACAAGATAAGGGGGAAGTTGCGTTGCACTGAGGAAAACTGCTACAGAAAAAGACATGGCAGAAAGACACACAGGGCAGGGTAGAAGTAGAGGAAGGCTAAGCTTTACGCTATGCTTCTCTTGAGGTTGAAAATTTTTTCTTGTGAGTAGATAGACTCCCCAGAGAATTAACCCTAAGGATAGCAAAAGATGTAGGTATGGACCTTTAAGTAGAACTTTTATGAGTAAGTTCAGAAAAGGCTTAGCCAAGAGCGAAATGATGATAAAAAGAGCTGCGTAGGTTAACAACACTACAGCGATAGTTAATTTTGAGGGTTTGCTTAACCCAAGGGCAACCCCAAGTTTTACCGCAAAAGCGCTAAGGGTTAAGCCTGTGCCAATAACCCATAAGAGTAGCTCTATGTTCATATCCTTTCAAATCCTCGGAAATACTACCTTTGTTTCATGTTTTCTGTATGCTTAAAATGATAATTTTTTTTACCATTAACTTATACGGATATTTTGGTCTTGTCAAGGGAAGGGGGAGGCTGTTTAAAAAAGTTCCTCGCTTCGTTGTGCCTAGCGATAGCGGAGCATCCTCTGGAAGCCCCCTCGCTTGCGGCTCAGAGTGATTTACTTTATCCTGTCGTGCCGAGCGATAGCGAGGCATCCCTAAGGAAAAAGAGGAGTCTCTTCGGCTTGCGCTTGGGGTGAGAGGAGGGGTGAGCTTACAAAAAGACATTTTTGAAACAACCTTAGAAGGGAAAAGGGTTCTTGACAATTCAAGATTTATGGATAATAATATTTAAGTGGTGCGGGCGTAGCTCAGCCTGGAAGAGCGACAGCTTGCCATGCTGTAGGTCGCGGGTTCGAATCCC
>JBMSAU010000096.1:0-2223 GCA_049414625.1 Thermodesulfobacteriaceae bacterium | reverse complement strand
CTCACGACAAGTCTGATGAACTGCTTGAAGCATTGGATAAGGTTGAACACGACTTTCTTTATAAAAACTTTAAGCTGATAGAAGACCAACCCTATAAAGAGGATGTTTTTGTGGTTTTTGATAAAAAAGCGGAGAGTGTGCTTAATGCAGTCAAGGAGATCTGGGAACGAAGACAAAGGAAAGAACTCCATTTGTGGGAGGCAAAGATAGCGTTTGAAAGACTAAAGGCTGAATTCTACAGTTATGTAATAAGCGTGGCACTAAGCAAAGATAGTGAGATTGAATTAGATGAAAGGTTAAAAATTCGGGTAGTTAGAAAGGAATATATAGATTTGTATTACGATGGTGAAATAGGTTTTCGCATTAAGGGAGGGGAGCTTATATGGTGAATGGGACGTTAATATGGTACAGCTATATTTGTGATAGAGAGGTTTGGTTTATAGGACATCAAATAGAGGCCCCTCAGGATAATCCCTTTCTTGAAAAGGGAAGAGCAATACACGAGGTGTTTTACCCGCAATATACTAAAGAGCTTTTGATAGATAACACAATAAAAATAGACATAGTAAAAGGGAAAGAGCTAATAGCAGAAATAAAGTCCAGTTCTAAGCATCTCAAAAGTGCTATTATGCAATTAGCGTTTTATCTTTATTACTTGAAAAAGTATAAGGGAGTTGAGTTAAAAGGCAAACTTAGTATTCCTAGTGAAAGAAAGACTGTAGAAGTGCAGCTGGATGAACCTTTGGAAAGAGAGCTTGAAGAGAAAATAAAAAATATAGAGGACATTTTATCTTTACCAAAACCACCACCTCCTGTAAAGATTCCTTATTGTAAGAACTGTGCCTACAAAGAAATTTGTTGGGCATAAATAATGGCAAGGACGCTTTATCTATTCAGTAGCGGAAGGCTTGAGCGAAAAGATAATACCCTTCATTGGGTATCTGATAGAGGAAAAAAGTATATTCCAATAACGGCTATCAGTGATATAAAAGTCTTTGGGGAGATAGAGCTAAATAAAAGGCTTCTTGAGTTTTTAGATAAAAATGATATACCTGTTCATTTTTTTAACTATTACGGCTACTACATAGGGACATTTTATCCTAGGAACTCTATGAATTCTGGTTTAATAACAATAAAACAAACTGAGCACTATATAGATATAGAAAAAAGACTTTATTTAGCTAAATCCTTTGTTGTTGGAAGTTTCCTTAACATATTGAAAAACTTAAAATATTACCAAAGAAGACACGAGGAAAAACTAAGCTTTACTATAGAGTATATAGAAGAAAAATTAAAAGAAGTGAGAAGTAAAAAGGATATTTCAAGTTTGATGCAGTTAGAAGGTGATGCGAGAAAAACTTACTATGAGTCTTTTAATCTAATAATTGAAGGATTCCACTTTGAGAAAAGAACCAAAAATCCGCCCAAGAATCCTTTAAATGCTATGATATCTTTTGGTAATGCCTTGTTATATACAACTGTGTTGAGTGAAATATACAGAACTCACCTTGACCCACGGATAGGCTATCTTCATGAAACAAACCAGAGGAGTTTTACCCTTAACCTTGATATTGCTGAAGTGTTTAAGCCTGTAATAGTGGATAGGGTTATATTTCAATTGATAAACAAAAAACAAATTCAAGAGAAACACTTTGAACAAGGTATTGATTTTGTTCATCTTAACGAGAAGGGTCGTGAAATATTTGTGCAGACCTTTGAAGAAAAACTAAAAACTACGATTAAATATAAAAATGTAGGAAATGTATCTTACAGAAGGCTTATAAGGATGGAGTGTTATAAGTTGTATAAACACTTTTTGGAAGAAGACGTTTATAGACCCTTTGTCAGTGAATGGTAACATGTTTATCATACTAGTTTATGACATTAAAGAAGAAAGAGTGCAAAAAGCCCATAAAATATGTAGGAAATATTTGACTTGGGTGCAAAGATCTGTTTTTGAGGGAGAAATAACGGAAGGTAATTTTCTAAAATTAATCAAAGAAATAAAATCTACCATTGATGAAAATTATGATTCTGTTTTAATATACAAGTTCAGGACTAAAAATTACTATGAAAGAGAAGAGATAGGTTTTCCTAAACCTTCACACGAGGACTTCATATATTAACGCTGGGTATAAGCCACAAACTCCTGTCTATCCTCCGGGATTTTCCTTCTATTGGACATGGACGGGAAATGTTTTATAATAGTCATGAGGGCAATGA
>JBMSAU010000095.1:0-2113 GCA_049414625.1 Thermodesulfobacteriaceae bacterium | reverse complement strand
GATTATAAGAGATAAATTACCCTATATTGATAGATTGGATGCTTGGCATATATATCTTTTATATGATTTGGATTTTGAAAAGTATTTGAAATCAACAAAAAAAGATATAAAAGTGCATTTACTTGATTGGACTAGTGGAAAAGTAACAGTCTAATTTTTTGTCTTAATCTAGTTAATGTTAGTAGGGTGAACTACTTGATTATATCAAGTTCCAATCCAATATGATGTTGCTGGAGCTGATCCATTTTCTGAAAGCCTTGCTATTCCTTACTTTTCTGCTTTCTATGACTTTTTTAGGTCTGGCAGATTATATTATTAACAATTGGAAGTCTATGATTATACTTCTTAGTTCTTCTAAAGTCTTCGCGTTTCTTATTGCTTGCTTCATCTGTTCGTTCCATCGTCTGATTGCTTGCCTCTGCTGTAGCTGTTTTGCGTATTTTTGTTTGAGTCTTTCTACTTCATCCGTGTCTCCAAGTGCTTCTGCAATTCTTATCACAACATGGTCAGTCTGAGAAAGCAATGTAGCAACATACCGCTTCAGTTCTTCAAGTTTCTTTTGCTTTTCTTCCGTGAGTTTCTCTTCTTCGGTTTTCAGTCTGATTTGTGTTCCGTCGTAGATTACATCATCAAAAGATGCTACTTCAAGTTCAATAGCATTGGCTGGTGCCAAATTTTTATCCTCAGTTGTAAAAAGCAGTCCATTTTCTACCCAAGCATATAGCCTCATTTGCAACCTCCTTACCCTTGTCTTGTAATAACCATATAATCAACAAAAACGTTGGCAATACTATTTGTCATAGTCCCAACAAAATATCCATTTCCCGGAAAAGAACCTCTTGCAACAAATACTCCACCGGTTGGCCAAGTGCTTATTGCTCTACCTGTTGCAGAACTATAAACTTGACTTAAAACAATAAAATTAAATTCTACCCAATTATCCGTATCATCCCAAGTTCCTTCTATCAAAGGCACAAATGAAAAACCTGTATAACCTGCCCAACCTAACCAATCACTTGTTGCTCTTAGTATTTGAATTGCGCCATCACTTATATTTACTCCGCTGGGCTTAAATCCATACATCGGATAACTATTTAAACTGTGTTTTAGCATTCCACTCCATATACTAGGATTCACACAAGCACAACGGATTCTATATTTATTCCTTAACAATAAAGCTTGACCTATCGTTAAATAAACAATCTTAAAATTATCAGCCGAATTTGTATCATCAGCTATTACTTCAACTGTTCTACCTATTGCTGGAAAAACTTGATACCAATTCGTTCCGTTATTTGAAACTTGCAATTGTCCATTATTAATCCTTAATTTCCCTAACTGATACCAAATATCATTTTGAACCCACTTAGTCCAATCAACTTTTATCCATGCTGAACCGTTAAAGTAAAAAAGCTCATTCGTATCCGTGTTATACCAACTATCATAAAGCTGAGGAGAAGTTGGAGCTGAAGACTGAATATAAAGCCGAGAATACGGAACAGAAAGAGGAGTAAAATTAGGTATTAAGTCTGTATCTGTATCTGTTTCATACCAGCTAATTCTATAAATAATAACCTTATCCATATCGTATTCAGCATTAATCGGCGATGTTACATATACTTTTGAATTGCTAACCGTGTAGATTGGAGGTTCTGTACTTACATTAAATACTCTAGTTCGTAAGTCATATATGACATACAAGAAACTACTCGGTGAAAGTGTTATTGGTAGATTATAAAAGTCAACTAAAGTTTGAGCTGTAACATGATTCTTATAATACAGGATTATTCTATTATTCTGAGAATCGTAAAAGCATTTTGCTTCATAAATTTTTGCTAGAATCGGAACATCTTTTTGTAACAAGTCCATAAAAAGTTTAATTGCTTATTAAAACATAAAATGAAAATAATTTTTGTTTAGTTTATACAGCATTGTCTAAGTATGAACAATCTTAAACAAAAACTTGAACTGGAAAAGATTAAAAAGAAGGAAAGAGAAATTAGAAAGATATTTAAACATGCTAATTTGAAAGATTTTAATGTAGACGACTTTAATGAGAACATAAACAGCATTCCTTATCTTCAATATGCTCTCAACTTGGAAATGTATAACG
>JBMSAU010000094.1:0-20559 GCA_049414625.1 Thermodesulfobacteriaceae bacterium | reverse complement strand
AACAAACTACCGTTAAGATAGCTTTACCCCAGCTCAAAGTTAACCCTTCTACCCTTTCAAGATAGAGGGAAATATCCTCATCCGAAATCTCTACCTAAAAAACCCTTTTAATCTTTTCCCTTTCCAATATCTTTAGCATAGGCTCGATAAGCTGTGCAAGCGTTAATCCTTCCTCTTCTATCTCCACTCCTTCAATCCTTGGCAAAAAACCTTTTCCTCAAGGAGCCTCTCCACAGGCAAAGTAAGGCTAAAGTCTCTTCTAAAATCAAGTGGAAGGCTCTCTGAGGGCTTATCCTCTTCTTGCTCTTCCTCTTCCCATTGAGGAAAATAGATTCTTAAAATAAGCTCGCTTTTTCTATACAGAGCAAGGGATAAAAAGATCAAAGACTCAAGAAACGGAAGGGGAAAATAGTCCTTCGGGTTTACCAGATAGTTTTCTTTCTAACTTTTATAAGACCCTTGAAAGGCTAACCTCAAGAAGGTTAGCTTTGGCTAAGTTTTCCAAGAGCATGGACCTTCTTGAAGCAGAGGTTCATAACGAATTTAACTCCAGCCTTCTCTGCAAGCTCCTTTGCTTCTTCGTTCACGATCCCCTCTTGAAGCCAGATCACCTTTGGCTTAAGCGCTAAAGCCTTCTCTACAATGGGGAGCACCTCACTTGGCTTGCGAAAGATTATGACAACATCAGGGTTAAAATCCTTCGGGACCTCTGATAAGTCCTTTACCGTCTTTACACCGAGGATCTCTTCGTAGGCTGGATTAACAGGAATAACTTCAAACCCCTGTTTCAAAAGATAATCCATAACGATGTAGCTTGGACGGTCTGGCTTTGGGCTTGCCCCAACGATGATAAGCTTCTTATACTTCTTTGGTATTTCAAGCACCTCTTGAGGGACCTGAGAATAATCTGGAAGCGGGCATTCCATCATGCCTTCACCTCTTTTACACTTTAAATAGCAACGCTAACGACCTTTAGAAACTTCTCTGGGTCAAGGGATGCGCCCCCTACCAACACGCCGTCAACGTTTGGCTCCTTAATGAGGTCCGCTATGTTTTCAGGGGTAACTGAGCCTCCATACAGAATAGGAATAGTTTGGGCTAAGTCCTTACCATACATACTCGCTAAAAGGTCCCGTAGAAAGAAATGGACTTCCTCTGCCTGCTCAGGCGTTGCGTTAACACCCGTGCCGATAGCCCAGACCGGCTCATAAGCTATGATAAGCCTCCCTTCTTCCACCTTTTCAAGCTCTGAAAGCCCTTGCTTCAATTGTTCTGAAACAACTAAAAAAGTGTTCCCAAGCTTTCTTTCCTCAAGGGTTTCGCCAACGCAAAGTATTGGGGTAAGCCCCGCCTGATAGACAGCCTTTACCCTTTTCTTTATAAGCTCGTTTGTTTCACCAAAAATGTACCTTCTTTCTGAATGCCCAAGGATAACGTATTCCACTCCAAGCTCTTTTAACATCAAAGGTGAGACCTCACCAGTGTAAGCGCCCTTCTCAGCAAAGCAAGCATTCTGAGCACAGAGTTTAACAGGGCTTCCTTCAGTAAGCTTTCTTGCGAAGGCTAAGCTGGTGAAAGGAGGGGCAATCGCCACCACTTTTTGACTTAGGTCTACCTTGGATATTCCTGGTAAAAATCTTTCAAAATAGCTTCTTGTCTCAGATATCCCGTGATTCATCTTCCAATTGCCTATGAAGTAAGCTTTCTTTGCCATCTCATTGCCCCCTTTTTAGAACCCTTACACCTCCTCTAAAGCCTTAAGACCAGGCAAGGTTCTTCCTTCTAAGTATTCAAGGAAGGCTCCTCCCGCGGTCGAGACATAAGATAAAGCAGTGATTACCCCTGCCTTTCTTAAAGCAGCGATGGTGTCTCCACCTCCAGCTATGGTTAGGGCTTGAAGGCTAGCGATCTTTCTTGCTATGGCAATGGTTCCGAAGGCATATTCATCCTTTTCAAAATAACCAAGAGGTCCGTTCCAAATCACCGTATGAGCACCCTCGAGCGCCGCGGAAAAAAGAGCAACTGTCTCTTTTCCAATATCATAGATAACATCCCTTTCCTCTATGTTCGAAAGATTTGCTTCATAGACCTCTCCATCCCTTTCTACAACCACATCAACCGGGAGATATATCTTCACTTCAAGCTCCTTTGCTGAGCGAAGTATATCCTTGGCTATTTCCCTATATTCCTCTTCAACCAAGCTTTTACCCACGTTATAGCCAAGAGCAGAAAGGAAGGTGTTAGCCATGGCACCACCGATTAAGAGTTTATCGATGCGAGGTAAAAGGTTCTTTAGGACACCGATCTTGGTTGAAACCTTACTTCCACCAACGACAGCATAAAGTGGTCTTTCAGGCTTACCAACAACCTTAGAGAGGTATTTTAGCTCCTTCTCAAGCTGAAAACCCATCCCCTTCTCTTTTACAAGGCTTGGGACACCAACGACAGAGGCATGAGCCCTGTGACACACCGAAAAGGCATCGTTAATATAAACATCAGCCATCCTTGCCAAAGCCTTTACAAATTCAGGGTCGTTCTTGGTCTCGCCTTCGTAAAACCTCACATTTTCAAGGAGTAAAACCTCACCTTCCTTGAGCTCAGCTAAAGCTCGGTCTGCCTCTTCCCCAAGATAATCCTCTAAAAACTTCACCTCTGTCTTTAACACACCCTTCAAGTATTCATACACAGGCTTTAAAGATAGCTCAGGGACCCGTTTACCTTTTGGTCTGCCAAGATGGGAACAGAGTATAACTTTTCCGCCTGCTTTAATGGCATAATCTATAGTTGGTAAACTTTCTACAATTCTTGTATCATCCGTGATCTTTCCATCTTCAATGGGCACATTAAAGTCAACCCGGATAAACACCCTTTTACCTCTTAAGTCAAACTCTCTTAAAGTTTTCATAGTAAAACCTCCTATTTATTTTTTTATAAAATTGTAACTTTAAGTCTATAAATTGCTTAGTCTTCTTAATAGGTTAGCAAGCTCAATTGCTGCAAGAGCTGCTTCTGCCCCTTTATTACCAGCCTTTGTGCCAGCCCTCTCGATAGCCTGTTCAATGGTGTCAGTAGTCAAAATACCGAAGATTACCGGGACCTCAGTCTCAAGCATGACTTGTGCTATGCCCTTTGAAGCCTCGCTTGCCACATACTCAAAATGTGGAGTTGCCCCTCTGATGATCGCCCCAAGACAGATGACAGCGTCAAAGCTTTTAGTGCTGGCAAGCTTCTTAGCCACAAGAGGTATCTCGAAGGCACCAGGCACCCATACCACATGAATGTCTTCTTCGGCAACCTGATGTCTCCTTAACACATCCAAAGCCCCTTCAAGGAGTCTTTGCGTAATGAAAACATTGAACCTGCTAACAACGATCCCTATCCTCAGCCCTCTTCCGTCAAACATTCCCTCATAGACTTTACAATTGTGCATCCTTTCTACCTCCTTTCCTGAGCCTTATTCTGGTAGTAAATAAAAATCTTTTCTCCATCTCTTATGTAACCAAGCCTTCTTCGAATAAGCTCTTCATAGTTAGATTCACTGCTTTGAAGTTGTTTGATCTCCTGACGGATCTGTTCATTCTTGATCTTCAGGTCCTCTATGTCTTTTAGTTCTTTTTTTATCCGCCAACTGAAATAAAAATACATAAAAGTAGTCAACAGAACTAAAATCAAAAGCCCAAACAAAAGAAACCTTCTAATTCTCTTTTTCTTCTTAGGCTTCGGTTTTATGATGACAGGCTTTGGTATGGGCATCAGATAGAATTATAACAAAAGCTAAAGAAAAAAATAGGGGAATTTTTCTTAACCAGAAGATTGTAAAGAAAAGATTTAAAAAAAGACTCGTTGTGTTAAAAAAGAAGTATTTTTAATCCAAAGTAAAAGCCCCTCGGTTTACCGAGGGGCAAAGGGGTAAAGACGCTTAGTTATTCAAGCTCTGATGGTGTCCAAACTTCGTAGACCTTGCCAGCAAGCTCAGCGCTTGGTTTGAGGGTCTTTTTACCAGGTTTCCAGGATGCGGGGCAGGCTTCGGCTCCACCGGTTGCCCTTATATGCTGGCAAGCCTGGATTAGTCTTACGACCTCATCCATGTTTCTGCCAATGGGCAAGTAGTTTACGATGGAAACCTGGAGAACACCGTCTGGGTCGATAATGAAGGTTCCACGGAGATCAACTCCCGCGTTCTCATCATAAACCCCATAAAGAGTTCCGATTTTTCCGCCAAGGTCAGAAGCCATTGGATAAGGAAAACCACCAGGGATAAGCTTTGAGAGCTCAAGTTCCTGCCAAACCTTGTGGACAAAAACCGTATCGATGCTTATGGCAATGACCTGGACATTAAGCTTGTCAAGCTCATCCTTGTATTTAGCGACATCTACAAGCTCTGTAGGGCATACAAAGGTAAAGTCTGCAGGGTAGAAATACAGCAATACCCATTTCCCTTTGTAATCAGAAAGGGCAATGTCTCTAATCTCACCGTTTGGGAAATAAGCTTGCGTCTTAAAATCTGGAGCAGCAAGTCCCGGTCTTACGCACATAACCAACCTCCTTTTAAAAATTTTTATTCTAAATATAATCTACTTTTGTAAACTTTCAAGGGAGATTTAAAAAAGAAAGATAAAAGTGGAGCCTTCGCTTCTTAGAGATGACATAAAGGTAGCATAGCAAATGGTGTTTACCCATTCTCTCGTGCTATGTTTTTTCAATTGTCTAAAAAGGCAAAAAAATCCTGTAGTAAAGCACAGTTAAGATATCGTTTAAAGGTTGACATATTTTCCTCTTAAAGGGTATAATTTTAAAACAAACCATGAATTCTACTCTTAAAATAATCGGTCTTTTAAGCTTAAGCTTTTTAATCTTCCTTGGAATACTTGTCCTTGTGTTTTTTCTTTATCTCAAGGTTAGTCTGCCAAGCATTGCTAAGCTCAAAAATTATCAGCCAAAGCAAACAAACCTTATCGTGGATTATCAGGACAGAGTAGTTGGCTATCTTGGAGAGGAAAGGAGGATTTATGTCCCCATAAACAAAATACCCCCACATGTTATACAAGCCTTTTTAGCAGCTGAGGATGCTAATTTTTACAAACACCGAGGAATAGATTTCTTCAGCGTTATGAGGGCTTTAGTCAAAAACATTATTTCTGGGAAAATTGTTCAGGGCGGAAGCACTATCACCCAACAGGTTGTCAAGTCTCTCCTTCTTTCACCTGAGCGGACCCTTTCAAGAAAAATTAAAGAAATGTTTTTAGCCTGGCAAATAGAGAAGCATCTGACGAAAGACGAGATCCTTAACATATACCTAAACCACATCTATCTCGGTGCAGGAGCCTACGGAGTTGAGGCGGCAAGCTTAACTTATTTTGGCAAACATGTTTGGGAGCTTTCCATACCTGAAGCGGCAGTTCTTGCTGGGATTCCTCCCTCTCCAGTTAGGTATAATCCTTTAAACAATCCTAACTTAGCGCTGGAAAGAAGAAACTATGTCCTTCGTAGAATGGCTGAGGTAGGATTTATCACCCAGGACCAGCTTAAGCAGTATCTAAAGGAACCTCTGATTCTTAATCCAAGAAATGTTAACATACCAGCCTATGCAGGGTATTTTATCGATGTTGTAAGGGCTGAGCTTGAGTCCATTCTACCAAAAGAAAGGTTAGAGCAAGGTGGACTACGGATTAAGCTTACTATGAATGTGGATTGGCAAAAGGTTGGCTACCTTAACCTTGCAAGTAAGCTAAAACAGCTTTATCCAAAAGGAAATCCTCCAGAGATATCCGCCGTTTGTATTGATAACCGAGATGGAGGAGTTCGGTTCCTTACAGGGGGAAAGGACTATCTAAACTCAACCTACAATAGAGCAGTATTAGGGAAAAGGCAGCCTGGGTCAGCCTTTAAGCCTTTTATTTGGGCTCAGGCACTTGAAACAGGAGTTGTTAGCCGAGATGCTGTAATCCCCGATGAGCCTATAACCTTGCCTGGCGCAGACGCTGGCAAGGATTGGTCACCAGGTAATTACGATGGTAAATATTTAGGTCCTGTGAACCTAAAACAAGCCCTTGCTCATTCGCGAAATACTGTCTCTGTTCGTTTGGCTTTGATGCTTGGAACCGACCGTTTGGTTGACTTGGTGAGGAAGATGGAATTTAGGTTTCCCATGCCTATAAATCTAAGCATCGCCCTCGGCACCTATGAACTTACCCCTCTCGAGTTAACTACCGCTTACACTGTCTTTCCAACTCTCGGTAGTAAACTAAAACCCCGATTTATCGAAGCTATATACGACCAGATCTATGGAGGAAAGCCTATCTACCAAAGTCAGCAGGAAAGCGAGCCAGTATTCAGCCCTGAGACTATGAACATAATGAACGAATTTTTGCAAGAGGTAGTCCGGTCTGGCACAGGAAGGTGCGCTCTTGCCCTTGGGGTTCCTGTAGGCGCAAAAACAGGAACCACTCAGGAGTATAGGGATGCTTGGTTTGTGGGCTTTACCGCTGACTACACCTGTGGAGTTTGGGTGGGCTATGACAGAGGCGCAACCCTTGGAAAAGGAGAGACAGGGGGAAGGATTGCCTGCCCCTTATGGGTAAGTCTCATGCAGGGAATAAAACATGAAGCTAAGCCCTTGCCAGTTTATATCCCATCAGCCGATGTTCTCCCAAACACCACAACAGGTGATACATCTGCGAACAATTAAGTTTTACTCCTCTTCTAAGGCTTCCCTTTTTCTTGGTAACTGATGAATATCCTCTACCTTATGGTATAGCAGAGAAAATTTTTCTTTTAGCTCAGAAAGTAAACTCTCTAAGACCTTAGGTTCAGTTTTAGAAAATCTTACAAACACATAACGAGCCTCTTTTTCATCAAGGGCTTGCCAGCCCTCTCCTTCAAGAGGGAAAGCCATTTCTTCTTTCCAGGTAAGAATGCTGTAAATGGTTATACCATGCTTAACGAAGAGAGAGATAAGAGAAGATAAATCTTCTACAGAATTAATGATAAGACCTAATTGTTCTGGGCTATGATACACTCCAGTTATTTTGACAAAGAGCTTAAAGATGTCCGTCTGAGTGATTATACCTACTACTCTTCTTTCTCTATCTATAACCGGAAGACCAGAAATCTTATTCTCAAGCATAAGCACTGCTGCATACTCCACGGTATCATCAGGATAAACAGTTATTGGGTCTTTAGTCATGATGTCTTTAAGCTTAAGCTCAGAAAGAAGGTAGTATTGCTCATGAAGTTCCATAACGCTGACCTTCGAAGGGGCAACCTCTTTTAAATCTCTATCAGTCACTATGCCTACAAGCTTACCCCCACGAGTTATGGGGAGTCGTCTTATTTTATGCTCTTTAATGACCTGAAGAGCTTTGATGATGGAGGTATTCTCATCTAAAGTGATAACAGGTTCTGACATCCAATCTTTAACAAGCATAAAATAATCCTCCGGAATAAAATTTTTAACAATTATACTTTAGACAAAGTTTTAAGCAAGCATTAATAGAGGCTGTTTTAAAATTTGGGCAAGCTCCATGTGCCCCCAAGGCGTCAGCCGAGGGACCCCCATCGTTTCGCTCGGGGTGACAACAGGGGGCTCTGCTACATAGGTTAAAACTATAATCAAGGAAAAGTTAGGCGAAAATGGAGATTGAAAATACCACGGAGATGCACCAAGTTAGAAAACTTAAGCATCGGGTAAAGCCCTACCTTAAAAGATGAACATTCCCAAGAGAAACCCTTTTTAGTCCAGCACTTTTTGCTATCTCTAAAGCTCTATAAGCAAACTCCTTAGAAGTAAGGGGTAGGTCTCTCATATAAAAATGGGGATAGAAGGCAAGAAGCCTATAGGGTATTTCCGGGTTTAGGCTTGCGATAAACTTGGCTATGCCTTCTACCTCTTTTTCATCAATGTATCCAGGGACAAGAAGGGTGCTTGCAGTAAGGAGGGGCACGCTCTTTCTTTGATCAAAATACTCTGCCACCTCTGCAAAATTCTCCAATATAGCTTCGTTTGTGTAGCCAGTTAAAGCAAGATGAACTTCTTTGCTATAAGCTTTTAGGTCAAACTTGATAATTCCACCAGACTCTAACGAAAGCTCAACAACCTTCTTCAAAAATTTCTTTGAAAATAGCCCGTTCGTCTCCCAACATATCCTCAGCTTTTTCTTTTTCTTTAGTGCCCTCTGACTGAAATTTATGGCAAAATGAACTTGCGGTGAAGGGTCTCCCCCAAAGAAGCATACGCAAGAAACTCGCTCGTTTAAAGCTGAAAGCATGGCGTCAATGCTTTCCCATCTGCTTGTTGAGGTTAGCTCTCTAAAATGCCAGTTTTGACAGTAAAGGCAGTTTAGATTGCAGGCATGAAAAAACACAGCAAGGTTGTAATTGCCTCTTTCTTCTTTGCTGGAGCCTGGACAAATCCAGTCTGCCACACAGTTTGTCGGCAATGGGTCAAGATACCAGGAGACTTTGGCATACCTGGCATCAAGCCCTAAGATTACCCCATTCCTTACCTTCTTTAGTCCGCAAAAGCCTCCCCCTCCCTCAGGAATTTGACATCTTAAGGCACAAAGTGAACAGGTTTTTCCCACCGCATCTACTGGAACGGATTTAGGAAGACTAAAGACTGCCCTTGATTCTTCATGAGCCTTCTTTACATAGGGGAAAGCGGACTGAAATTTAAACCTCAGACATTCTAAACAAACACCGAGAAATCCTGATATTAGCGGACTTTCCCTTTTACAAACATGGCAAACTTTTCGGATCATCAATTATAAAAATAAATCATGTTAGGTTAGATTTGAATTAGGTATCAGAGTATGCAAAATGTCGTGGTAAAATACAAATTGAGAATGGAAACAAGAGAAATTTGGGGGGCTGAGGATGGATTGGAAGGAGACTCTTAAGCTTCCGCAGACAAGCTTCCCGATGAAAGCAAACCTTGCTGAAAGGGAGCCAAGCTTCATCGAATTCTGGGAAAAGAATAGAATCTACGAGAAGATGCTTGAAAAAAGGGCAAACTCTCCCCTTTTCATTCTCCATGATGGGCCACCCTATGCAAATGGACACATCCACCTTGGCACTGCCTTAAACAAGATCTTGAAAGACATCATTGTGAAGAGCAAATCCATGTCTGGCTTTCGGGTCCCTTATGTTCCGGGCTGGGACTGCCATGGGCTTCCTATTGAGCTCAATGTAGAAAAAGAGCTTGGAGTAAAGAGGGGAGAGCTTCCGCCCCTTGTCATAAGAGAGAATTGCCGAAAATACGCTGAACGCTTCATCAACATTCAAAGGGAGGAGTTCCGCCGGCTTGGCGTTTTTGCTTTTTGGGATAAACCTTACCTTACCATGAGCCCAGAGTATGAAGCGATCATAGCAAGGGAATTCTTGCGCTTCTTAACATCGGGTCAAGTTTACAGAAAGAAAAAGCCTGTTTTTTGGTGCCCAACCTGTGTGACCGCCCTTGCTGAAGCTGAGGTGGAATACGAAGATAAATCCTCACCCTCCATCTATGTGAAGTTTCCTTTAAGCCCTGAAACGATAAGCTTTTTGAAAAAAGAGCTCGGCATAGAGCTACCAGAGAAGACTTATGCCCTCATTTGGACGACAACGCCTTGGACCCTTCCCGCAAACTTGGCCTTAGCCCTACATCCTGAGTATGACTATGTCCTCCTTAGGTGGAAAGGAGAGGATGAGGTATATCTTTCCGCTGAAGGTAGAGTTTCTGCCCTTTGCGCAATCCTTGAAAAGGACCTTCCGGAAATCTTGGCTAAGGTCTCGGGATCCGCTTTAGAAAAAAAGACGGCTTTTCACCCCTTCTATGATAGGGAAAGCCTTTTTGTCCTTGCTGAGTTTGTGACCCTTGATACAGGAACAGGGATTGTTCACATTGCCCCTGGGCATGGTGAGGAAGACTATCAAGTTGGGCTAAAGTATGACCTTCCTGTTTATGTACCCGTTGATGAAGAGGGGAAGTTCTACAAGGATGTGCCCTTAGTTTCCGGGCTTGATATATATAAGGCAAACGAGGTGATCATTTCTACGCTAAAAGAAAAGGGGCATCTTTTGTATCAAGAAAAGATCAGCCATAGCTATCCCCATTGCTGGAGGTGTAAAAAACCTGTCATCTTTCGGGCGGAGTATCAATGGTTCATCTCCATGGAAGCAAAGGGGTTGAGGCAGAAGGCTCTTGAAAGCTTGAAAGATGTCAAGTTTATCCCTCATTGGGGTAGAAATCGGTTGACCTCTATGCTTGAAGTGAGGCCGGATTGGTGCATATCGCGCCAGAGAGTTTGGGGTGTGCCCATCACTGTGTTCAAGTGTAAGTCCTGCGGTGAGGTCTTAAAGGACCTCTCCTACTACGAAAAAGTGCTAAAGATCTTTGAGGAGAAAGGATGCGACCCCTGGTTTGTTGAACCCCCAGAGAATCTTTTACCAGAGGGGACAGTCTGTCCAGCCTGCGGGGGAAAAGAGTTTGACAAGGAAAAAGATATCCTTGATGTTTGGTTTGATTCAGGCGTTTCCTTTGCCGGAGTGCTTGAAAGAATACCTGAGGTTAGGTTTCCGGCTGACCTATACCTTGAGGGGTCTGACCAGCATAGAGGATGGTTTCAGAGCTCTCTTATATGCTCTGTTGGAACAAGAGGTGTTCCGCCTTACAAAGCCATCCTTACTCATGGGTTTGTCGTTGATGGTCAGGGAAGAAAGATGTCTAAGAGTCTTGGGAATGTGATCCATCCTCAGGACCTCATCAAAAAGTATGGAGCTGAGATTGTGAGGCTATGGGTCTCGGCAGAAGACTATCGCAATGACATCAAAATCTCCCAAGAGATAATCGACAGGCTCGTAGAAACTTATCGGAAGATCAGGAACACCTGCAGGTTCCTCATCGGAAACCTTTACGACTTTGACCCGGCAAAAGATTTAGTCCCCTTTGAGAACCTTCCGCCCTTTGAAAGGTATATCCTTCACAGGTTGGCAAGAATGATAGAACGGGTAAAGAAGGCTTATGAGGATTTTGAGTTTCATATAGTGACTTATGAGCTACATCGATTTTGCGTGGTTGAGCTTTCTTCGCTCATCATCGACATAAACAGGGACTACCTCTACTGCGAAGCAAAGGATAGCCTAAAGAGAAGGGCAACTCAGACGGTCTTTTACTACGCTTTAGATAGTCTGGTTAAGCTTATGGCACCCATCCTTTCTTTTACTGCAGAGGATATCTGGCAGAACCTTCCTTATCCAAAGAAGGAAGAGTCGGTATTTTTAACAGACTTTCCGAATTATGCTTGGACCATTTCGAAGGAGGAAGAAGAACGCTGGAAGAAGTTGTTAGCTCTAAGGGAAGAGTTTTTAAAAGCCCTTGAGATAGCAAGGAAGGATAAGAAGATCATCGGGAACTCCCTTTCTGCGGAGTGTTATGTAGTTTGTCCGGAAGACTTAAAGGAATATCTTTCTGATAAGGGCTTCTGGGAATACTTCTTGATGATAGCAAGGTTTGAGGTTGGAGAAGGGTTTGAGGAGAGCTTTCCCGTTGAGTATAGGTCAGAGGAGTTTCCGGGTCTTATCATCTATGTCAAGGAAACCTCTTATGGAAAATGCGAAAGATGTTGGCAGAGAAGGCCTGAAGTTGGAAGCTTACGAATAAAAGAGCTTTGCGCAAGGTGCCTTGAGGTAGTCCAAAGTGAGTTCGGGCTATGAGGAATTTTTACTTAACCGCAAGCCTCGTCTTCATCTTTGACCGTTTGACTAAGTATTTAGTCCTTTTAGCCGATTATCACAGGATAGAGCTTTTGCCTTTTTTGGCTTTAGTTAAGGTTTGGAATAGAGGGATTGCTTTTGGGCTTTTTAGCTCAGCGGATTCAGCAAACTTAATTTTTGCCCTGGCAGGAGCCTTTGCCCTGGTCGTCGTCCTGTATTTAGGCAGGCGTGCAGATGCCATGGCAAGGCTTGGCTTTGGTTTGATCTTTGGAGGGGGGCTTGGAAACCTTGTTGACAGGGTGGTGTTCGGAGGAGTTTTAGACTTTATCGACCTTCATGTGGGAGGACTGCACTGGCCAGCCTTTAACGTTGCCGACCTGGCTATCACCATAGGGGTCATAGTCCTTCTTTTTGCTTACTCAAAAAAGAAGACCTAAGGCATGTTTCTCAGGCTAATTCCTTATCGAACTTACGCGAGGCTCATCTTTTCCTACCGAGCAAGGGATTTGCTTGAGTTTTTCCCAACGATCCTTAAAAATGTCTTTTTACCTTTTGATTCCAACCTCTTTCAAGTAGAAGGACGACTACAGAAGCTAAACGACCTTCTTTTTCAGTATAAAGAACATTTTAGCAAGGAGCTTGGGTCAGCGCCGGCACCTTTTGCAATCTTGATTACTGATGAGAGAGAGGGGTCCCTTGTTTCGCTTGGGATGACAGGGGAAAGGTTTGGGATGACAGGGAGTATCAAAAAACCCTTAAGACCAGGGAAGGTCTATGTGGAAGAGGGACTTAAAGATAAGGTTGAAGAAGAGTTAAAGGGGGCAAACCTACATTTTCGGCTCGAAAGATGGGGTGACCTTTTTGAGCTAAAGCTTCCCGCAACCTTTGACCAAAAGCTTTACTTTCCCTTTAAAGATTTTTTTCTTATCCCAAACGATAAAAGATGCTTTTTCTGCGGTTCATACCAGCATGGCACACCAGATTGCCCTGGGCTTAATGATAGAGAACCCCAACTAAACTTTTACAGATTGCTTATCCTCTCACCTTGGACAATAGCAGCTAAGCTAAGCAAAGACATCTTTGAAGAAGAGTATACAGAAGCCTTAAACTACTTTTACACTCGGTACTTTTTCAACTTTCCAGCCTTCTTGAAGATAATCTTTTACCGCACGGGGGAGATAAACTCCTTTTCTCAAGTTCCTCTTCATCTTCCGACCCCGGTAAGAGGTGGTGACCTTGGGCTTGGGCTTGAGGAGCTAATGGTGGGAAGAGTGGAAACAGCAGAAAAAAGATTTTCTGAGGTTGAGGAAGGGGACTTTAGGAGAGAGCTTGGCTTAGCCTTTGTGCAGGTCTTGAAAGAAGATTTCCATAAGGCTATCTACTTTCTCGAAAATGCCTTAAGCCTTATTAAGAACCCCTTTCTTCGTGGCTATTTGAATTATCTAAAAGGGACCATCTACTTTCAACTTGGGGATAAGGGTTTAGCTGAAGAGAGCTTCAAAGAAGCAATGAAAGAGGACAGCACGAATATCCCTTCCTTTTTCTTTTTAGGATTAATTCGCTACCTTGAGGAAGAGCCTTTAGATAAGCTTAGCCCTTTCTTTCACCAACCTTATACTCTTTACCTTTCTTACTTTGAACCTTTGTTCCTCCGGGTTGAGAAGGAGCTTGAGGAACTACTCGACAAAGTCTACCTAAGCTACAAGGAAGAAGCTCTAACGAGGCTAAAGAAGGCTGAGGATAAGTATCATGCTTTAAAAGAGGTGATGCCTGATGAAACTTCCCAAGACTATCTTGAGAGGTTAAAAAAGCTCTCTCAAGATATCCATCAAGGCGGGCTTGCCCTTGTTGATTCCGCAAGCAAACAGGTTCTTGAGCTTGCGCTTGAGCTTAACGGTTATGTGTTTTCTCGCATAAAAAAACTAAAGCAGGAGTTTGAACCCCTTAGATTTACTTTTCGAAAGCTTTCTGAATTTTGGACTATCTACCCCTACAAGACGGAAGATACCTTCTTTGGTCAAAGCTTAAAAAAGGCTGAAGAATTAATTTTAAGGATAGAGAGGAGGCTTAAACGGTCTGAACCAAGCAAGGAGTTAAAGTTCCTCGAAAGTGAGTTTAAACAACTAAAAGAAATTGTTGAAAATCTACAGACGGCTAAGCCAGAACTTGAGAAGAAGTGGGAATTCCGGAAGAGGCTTTACAGCTTCATAAAGAAGTTTAGCCTAGCCGAAGGCCTAAACCTAATCTTTCATGCTGTTCTTCTTTTCCTTCCTCAGGTTGAAACAAGCTGGTTCCCCTCTCTTGAAAGCTTTGTTGTAAGCTCTCTTTTCATCCTTTTTCTCGTCCTAATTAGCGTCCTTTTCATAGAAAAGAAGGGCTAAGATAAATGAGAGGGTTTAAAGCCCTTTGGGTTAATGCAAAAGATATACCCTATAGGGGCTTCTCTTTAGAACCCGAGAGAGTGTTGAAGCTTAAGCCGTCCGAGGCAACCGCTGAAAATGTAAAAGAGTTTTTCCTTGAGCTTTCTACGAACCTTAAGGCTAACTATTACGCCATAGGGTTCATCGCCTATGAACTTGGCTATCTTTTGGAAGAACGCTTAATCTCCTCTTATAAGCCTCCATCTTGTCCTTTAGCCTTTTTCTACCTCGGAAAAAGCATAGAACCTTTTGAGCTTTACCCTGAACCTGAAGATAAAGAAAAAATTAAAATTTATAATACAAGGCTAAACATATCTACGGAGAACTTCAAGAAGGCTATCCACAAGATTAAAGACTACATAGCCCTTGGACACACCTATCAGGTTAACTTTACCTGTAAGCTCCTTTTCAATTTTTCAGGTTCCCCTTTTGAGCTCTTTAAGGCTTTGCTTTTTTCTCAAAGATGTGAGTATGCCTGCTATCTTGAAGGAGAAGATTTCGTGGTCTTGTCCTTATCTCCTGAGCTTTTTCTTGAAAAACGAGGAAATTGCCTTATCAGCTCGCCGATGAAAGGCACTGCCAAAAGGGCTCCAATTCTTTCCCTTGATGAGGAGGAAAAAAAGGAACTTCGGGAAAGCCTAAAGACCCGAGCAGAAAATTTGATGATCTTAGACCTATTAAGAAACGATTTAGGAAGAATTTCAGTCTTTGGGTCGGTTAAGGTTAATGAATATTTAAAAGTCAAAACCTATCCAACGCTCCATCAGATGGTTTCGACTGTCGAAGGTCAGCTTGAAAGGACTGACCTTTATTCCATCTTCCGGAGCCTTTTTCCCTGCGGGTCGGTGACCGGTGCCCCAAAGATAAGGACTATGGAGATCATAAGAGAGCTTGAGGTTGAGCCACGAGGCGTGTATACTGGTGCTGTTGGCTTTATCAAACCCTCGGGTGATTTTATCTTCAATGTAGCCATAAGAACGGTCTATCTTCAAAGAAAAGCTCAAGATTTTGCTTGCGAGCTTGGTATAGGGTCGGGCATTGTTTGGGATAGCGATCCTGAGGCAGAGTATAAAGAAACACTCCTTAAGGCTAAATTTTTAACCAACCCTATCCCATATTTTTTTCTAATCGAAACCTTTGCCATTCCTTCCGACGAAGAAACCCTAAGGCTCCACTTTGAAAGACTACAGAGCTCGGCTTCCTACTTCAACTTTCCCTTTAAGTTTAAAGGTTTTTCTGAATTCTTGGATTTTTTAAAAAAGGAAATCGGTCTTTCGCCCTTACATCACGCAAGCGAGAAAAAAAGGGTTAGGCTCATCCTTAAACCAGAGGGCATCCTATCTTTTGAGGTTTATCCCTTTAAACCATGGGAAGAACCTATCCGAGTTGCTTTCAAAAGAAGAAAGACTCCGACGAACCTTTTTCATTTTCATAAAACAAGCTTGCGGGAAGAGTATGACAAAGAAAGAAAGTGGGCTTTAGAAAATGGATGGACTGAGGTCATATTTTACAACGATAAAGAAGAGGTCCTTGAAGGGACGATCTCTAACTTCTTCGCCAAAAAGGGAGATGTTTTCTATACTCCATCCTTAGCGCTTGGCATACTCCCTGGCGTTCTTAGAAGGAAGTTATTAGATTCTAAGCTTGCTAAGGAATGTCCAATCAAGCTTTCTCAGCTTATAGAGTTTGACTCTCTTTACATTGGAAACTCCTCCCGAGGGCTTGGTAAAATAAAAGAGTGGATTATACTTTAAATTTTAATCAACCCACCCGAGAGGACTTACAAAAAAAGTATGTAGGAGGTAGGTATGGGCGGTAAAACTTACAAGATTGCCGTCATCCCTGGTGATGGGACTGGTCCAGAGGTGATCAGGGAAGGTGTTAAAGTTTTGCAAGCGGTTGGTGAACGCTTCAACATCAACTTTCAGTTTAACTACTTTGATTGGGGAGGCGAAAGGTATCTTAGGACCGGAGAGACCATTCCTGAGGGTGGAATTGAAGAGTTAAAAAAGCATGATGCCATCTACCTTGGAGCCATCGGGCACCCTGATGTTAAACCAGGTATCCTTGAGAAGGGAATACTACTTCGCATTCGTTTTGAGCTTGACCAATATATAAACCTTAGACCCGTTAAGCTTTACCCAGGGGTTTGGACGCCCATCAAGGATAAGGGACCTGAGGATATAGATTTTGTTGTAATAAGAGAAAACACCGAAGGTCTTTATGCAGGAGGGGGCGGATTCTTAAGAAAGGGCACACCGTATGAAGTTGCCATTCAGGAATCTATCAACACAAGGTTTGGCGTTGAACGCTGCATCAGGTTTGCCTTTGAATACTGCAGGAAGAGAAACAAGAAGAAAAAGGTGACTTTAGTTGGGAAGACAAACGTCCTTACCTATGCTTGGGACCTTTGGTGGAGAGTCTTTCAGGAGGTAGGTGAGGAGTATCCGGACATCCAAAAGGATTACGCCCATGTTGATGCCACCTGCATGTGGATGGTTAAAAACCCTGAATGGTTTGATGTCATCGTTACAGACAACATGTTTGGTGACATCATCACTGACCTTGGGGCTATCATCCAAGGTGGTCTGGGTATTGCAGCAGGTGCAAACCTTAATCCGCAAGGGGTTTCCATGTTTGAGCCTATCGGGGGTTCAGCACCAAAGTACACCGGCAAAAATGTGATCAATCCCCTTGCTGCAATCTGCGCAGGCATGATGATGTTAGAATGGCTCGGAGAAAAGGAGGCGGCAGAGGCTATTGAAAAGGCAGTAATCAAGGTCTGCCGGGATCACTTGAAGAGCTTAGCAGCTGGTAAGATGGGCTACACCACCCAAGAGGTGGGAGACTTGGTTGCTAAATACGCCAAGGAAGGCGTTGAGCTGTGAAGCTTAGCATCATCGGAGCTGGAGCTGTCGGGACAAGTTGCGCCCAATGGGCGGTTGTTAAAGAGGTTGCAAAAGAAATAGTCCTCATAGACATTGTGCCCGGGCTTGCAAAGGGGAAGGCTTTAGACCTGGCTCAGAGCCTTCCCCTTCTTTCTCGTTCCATAAAGATCGAGGGGACG
The DNA here is from genome assembly GCA_049414625.1 of Thermodesulfobacteriaceae bacterium. Lineage (GTDB taxonomy): Bacteria > Desulfobacterota > Thermodesulfobacteria > Thermodesulfobacteriales > Thermodesulfobacteriaceae > WYEG01. The sequence continues at coordinate 3,381 of JBMSAU010000094.1, read as the reverse complement.
GAAGACTTTTCGGCACTTTCAGGAAGCGATGTGGTCATCATCACCGCAGGGAAGCCAAGAACCCCTGGGATGAGTCGAGAAGAGCTCTTAAAGATAAACGCCGATATCGTTAAGTCCTGCGCTGAAAATGTCAAACGCTACGCACCGGATAGCATCGTGATCGTAGTATCAAACCCCCTTGACGCCATGGTGTATGTGGCTTACAAGGTAACAGGTTTCTCGAGGGAAAGGGTCATAGGAATGGCTGGTGTGCTTGATTCTGCTCGTTATCGGTATTTCATTGCTGAAGCCTTAGGGGTAAGCCCTGCTGATGTTTCTGCACTTGTGCTTGGCATTCATGGGGACCATATGGTGCCCCTTGTGCGACTTGCTAACGTCGCTGGGGTGCCCATAACTCAACTTCTTTCTCAAGAAAAGATCGAAGAAATAGTAAAAAGGACAAAGTATGGAGGGGGCGAGATCGTAAGCCTTCTTAAGACTGGGAGCGCCTTTATCACCCCAGGGTTAGCAACGATTGAGATGGCAGAATCTATACTTAAAGATACAAAAAGGGTGTTGACTTGCTCAGTGCTTTTGCAAGGAGAGTACGGCATTTCTGGCGTTTTTCTTGGCGTCCCTGTTATCCTTGGAAGGAAGGGAGTAGAAAAGATCCTTGAGTTTGACCTTCTACCAGAAGAGAGAGAAGCTTTGTTAGCGGGAGCCAAAGTCTGCGAATCCCTAATCTCTCAGCTTGAAGTGTAGAAGTTTTAGGGATGTATAATAATAGATAGGGACTAATTTAGATGAAATTGTTCTATAATGTGATTAATGGAACGAAATGAGAAAATACCTTGATTTTAATGCTTTTAATAAATGGAAAAAATCGTTGAAGAAGCTAAAAAAGTAATCCCTTCAGTCGACGAAATTATAAATTCTACATGGGAAAGGTTAAATTTAGAAAAAGAATTAGTTATCAATAAATTTGGCGAAATACTTATTAAATTTGATGAATTTGCTACTAATCTATTTAAAGAGTATGAAAGGAAATCTTTAGAAAAACTTGCTAAACTTTGGATTGAAAAACAAAAAGGAGAACTTAAATCAAAATTAGAAAAATTATTAAAAGATGAAAATTTTGTTGAAAAATTAAGTAAAATGTTTGTTGACTTTGCTTTATTAGTTCAGCAATTAGAAAAAGATTTAGGTAATATGAGAAAGGCTCGTGGTGGTAAAACTTTTGAAAAGGTTGTAGAGAAACTTCTTAAATTTATAGATATAAAATGTGAGATACCTAAAGGTGAAATAAAAAAGAAATTAAGAAGAATTGATATAGTAATTCCATCAGGAGAAGTTGCAATCAAAACCCCTGATAAAGCTATTTTTATAACCTGTAAGAGAACCTTAAGAGAGAGATGGAAACAAGAAGTTCCATCAGTAGGACCTAATCAAAGAGTTTATCTTTTAACGATTGATAATGAACTTTCTGAAACTAAAGCTAAAGAAATAAAAAACTTAGGACTAATTGTTTATATTAGAGATAATTTAAAAAAAGAAAAATTTAAGGATTTACCATGGGTAAGAAAACTTTCAGACCTTCCTAAGGATATAAATTTATGAAATTACTTAAATTATTTACAGAAAACGAAGATATTAATAATTTATACAAACGGCAAAGAGAGGAAAGTCTCGATTTTAAGGGCATCCCGGCAAGTTCAGGTATTTATGGAATCCACCCTTATCCAGCTATGTTTCATTTTATGATTGTAAGAAAGTTTATTAAAGAATTAACTAAAGAGGGAGATTATATACTTGATCCATTTTGTGGTTCAGGAGTTTCAGCTGTGGAAGCCTTGAAAAATAATAGAAATTATTTTGGTTTTGATATAAATCCCTTAGCCATACTTATTACAAAGGTTAGAACAACTCCGATTAAGATAGAGAGACTTTTAAATGTTCTTGATAATATTTTAAAAATGCCTGTACAAAATTATGAAATTCCATATTTTGATAATATTCATTATTGGTTTGAAGAAAAGATAATTGAAGAATTAGCCAAATTACGAGCTAAAATTTTTAAAATTGACGATATCAAAATTCAGAATTTTTTTAAAGTGGTATTTTCAGAAACAGTTAGAAAAGTCTCAAATTCAGACCCTAATGAATTTAAGTTGATTAAAAGAAAAATAAATAAAGAGCTTAATGTGGCAAAAATTTTCACAGAGATAGCAAAAAAAAATATATTATGTTTGCTTGATATTTCAAATTTAAATACAAAATCAGAGATTTTTGTTGAACAAAAAAATGTCCTTGATGGATTGCCTATTGAAGATGAAAGCATTGATCTTGTAGTTACTTCCCCACCTTATGGTGATTCAAAAACTACTGTCTCTTATGATCAATTTTCTAAATTGTCCTTAAAATGGTTAGGATTATATGATAACTTTGAAAAATTTCAATTAGGTTATAAATTGAAAAACCTTGGTTTAGATTTACCCTCTGAGGAATTATACAAATGTCTCTATGAAATTGAAAAAAAAGATAAAAAAAGGGCAAAAGAGGTATATTCCTTCTATTATGACCTTTATTTTGCTATAAAGCAAATATCAAAAAAAGTAAAAACTGGAGGACATGCAATCTTTGTGGTGGGTAATAGGACGGTTAAAGGGATTGAATTGCCAACTGATAAAATTTGTGCCGATTTTTTCAAACAATACGGTTTTATTCATGAGATTACTTTAGTTCGTCAAATATCAAATAAAAGAATGCCAGTTCAAACTTCACCAACAAATATTAAAGGACAAAAAGCTTCTACTATGAAATATGAATATATAGTTATTCTTAAAAAAATTAAAAAATAATGAACTTTAATAGGTAGTGTCTCATTAACTATATAAACACTCGAGAGGGCAGGGAGGGCATGTTAGCTTCCCCAAAAATACTGACCAAAAATCGCTAAAAAGGAGAGGGAAGCTACCATGAAAAGAACAGTTTTATCTTGTCAAATCCCCCTCAAAGAGAAGCCAGAATCGGGCTCATAGTTATTATTTCAAAATCGGGCAAGCTTAGTTTTGCTTCTAAGCCAGTTTTTTCAAAGGAAGGAATGTAAAAAAAGTTAATCTAACTTTTCTAAACTATATAGCTACCTTTTCTTTTCAAGCTCTTGTATATAAAAAAGGACTTCCTCTGCAGCCCCTTCTACCCCGATGGATTTAACCAAATTATAAGCCCGAGTGAGGTAATCTTTAGCCTTTTTTTTTGTCTCCCTTGTCTCTGTATATAGCCAACCAAGATATCCATATCCGACAGCCTCCCAGTATTTATCACCAACCTTTTTTACTCCCTCAAGACCTTCTAATAAATATTTCTCCGCTTTTTCATAATCTTTCATTTCTCTGTATGTAT
>JBMSAU010000093.1:0-14302 GCA_049414625.1 Thermodesulfobacteriaceae bacterium | reverse complement strand
CCTTGCAGCAAAGTTTGGAAACTTTGACGATACAAACGGAAACGGAAGACCAGACCTTGCTTCTGAATGGGACAAGGATGGCGATGGTTTTCCAGACGCTTACTTCTTTGCCTCAGACCCTACCAAAATAGAAGAAGGATTAATTAGAGCTTTCACCGACATCCTTCACAAGGCTTCATCAGGGGCAACGGTTGCTACCCTTTCTCAGAGGGTCTCAACTGGAGCTTTGGTGCTTCAGCCTTACTTCTACCCAAGGTATCAGGCTGGGGATGTTGAGCTCTCTTGGATCGGCTTCCTCAAAGCCCTCTGGGTTGACGCTAAGGGAAGGATAAGAGAGGACACAGTTGCCGATAAGATCCTAAAGCTTTTAGAAGACCTCTGGGTTCAGTTTGTCTCCACAAGCTCTGAAACTAAGATCTTTGCCATATCGAACGAAACATCCTGCACCGCAACGGAAAGGAACACTCCAGAACAAGTTACCCCCCTCTTTGAGGCAGGATGCAAACTTGCTGAGACTAATCCTGGAAATAGAAAGGTCTATGTAAACAAAGATGGAGTATTAGTCTCGCTAACAGACTCTTCTTTAACAAGTTATTTGCAGTCAATGTGGAGTGATATAGCTGGAAAGTCAATCAACGCAACCTGCATAATTAATTACATTCTGGGGCAAGATAACCCCTGCCCTGCTGATAGCAACACAACTACCTTTGTTTCAAGACCGCGCACAGCGGACATCTCAAGCCTTTGCCCCGGAAGTAGCGGGATAAAAACCTGGAAGCTTGGTGACGTCTATCATTCTACCCCTGTCGTCCTCTCTTATGAGCCGCTGAATAACTATCACATAAGGTATGGTGACACAAGCTACTTGACTTATATAAATAGTGATCCCTACAAAAAGCGAACAACCTATGTGTTTGTTGGGGCAAACGACGGTATGCTTCATGCCTTCCGCGTCGGCTGGCTAAGCTCTTATAGACCACCAGACGAGCCTTTAAGACTAATCGATGCCTTTGATCTCACAAGCACAGACCTTATTGGCAAAGAAGAATGGGCTTTTATTCCGCGGAATGCCCTTCCTTATCTACTCTGGCTTGGGCGTAAGGATTACTGCCATGTGCCAACGGTTGACTATAGGGTTAGCCTGTTTGACGCAAAAGACCCAACCACAGGACAATGGCGCACCTATCTACTTGGAATGATGGGCTTTGGCGGAAAGGCAATCTCTGCAAACGGCATAACCTATTCCTCAAGCCTCTTTCTCCTTGACCTAACCGATTGGCTAACTGGCACATCAGATAGACCAACCTTAAAGTGGGAAATCACCCTTCCAGACAATACCTTAACCCTTTCTTACCCCCAGGTTGTGAAGCTAAGCAACAGCACAGACTGGAGCAAGACTTATGTCGTCATCGGAAGCGGACCTAAAGAGGTTACAGGAACAGGAACTCCTTACACCATAAGTTTTGTTAGTCAGCCTAAGATATACTTTATACGATTGGCAGATGGAGGAATAGAAGCAAGCATAACGATCCCTGACAACAACAAAGCGGTCGGTTATCTTCGGGCGGTAGATTTTGACAACGATTATGTAGATGACCTCGTCTACTTTGGCACATATGCTGAAACTTCAGGAAACCTTTACAGGATTAGCTTAAAAAACCCAGATGGAAGCTACAAGGATGTATCATCATTGACTGAAAACGATATCAAATCGGTGTTTAGCTCCTATCTTAATAAGCCAGTTTTTTCCGCGCCTCAGGTGACCTTTGATCAAACAAGAAACCTCTGGGTTGTCTTTGGCACAGGTCAATATTTGACTAGAAATTATCCATCAACTAACTATTTTATAGGCTTTAAAGATACTTGTTACCTTAATAATGATAATTGTTACATAAACTTTTCGACCCTGGAAAATCGCACAAACTACTGCACGAACACTTCTAATTACAACGCAACCCTTCTTTACAACTCCACGGAGACAACCTGCATCTGCACTGAGACTGGTTGTAGTCAAACCTCTGAGGGAGCTTTATATCAATTTATCTACGGTCTTGCTCCAAACGGCTGGTATCATGTATTAACGAGTAATGAACAGATGTATTCTTCAGCATACATCTCAAACTATATGGTAAACGCCCTGAGCTTTCGTCCCACTCAAGACATCTGCTCTGCTGGTGGTGAGACCTATTACTGGATGGTCTGCCTTGTTGAAGGATGTCCTTGCTATAGCCTTAGGGGAGAAACTTCTCCCGTGGTTAGCAAATTTATAGCCTTTGGTGCCACGCCTATCGGGCAACCCTTCCAACCTTTGAGGACAGAGAAGGGAGCTACGCTATTCATTCAGACTTCAGCAGGAGTGATCATTCAGGCACCAAATCCACTTAGAGCAACCCTCAGAGGAAAGTTTATCCTGTGGATAGAAAAATAAGGCAAAAGTTGAAGCCCCTTGGCTTCACCATGGTAGAGCTCGTTGTTCTATTAGCTATTGTCGCCATCCTTTCAGGGCTCGTAATCAGCGAAATCCTGAGCTACATTGAGAAAGCTCGCTTGCGCCAAGCCCTAAATCAGTTCCTTTCAGACCTAAATTATGTGAAGAACCAAGCCCAGATAACAGGCGTTGCTTGGGGCATAAGAGCCTGCACCGGCACAGGAAAGTATAAGATCTTTATTGACCACGATGGAAATTGCACAGATACTCAACCCGATTGCGATAACATAAACGGCACTAATATATGTGTTAATTATCCATTCCAAAATTGCAATAGTGATTCGGATTGTCCGGGAAACTTCACTGGAATCTGCAGACCACTTGAACAATTGAAAATTCTTGAAGGTGGTTTTTTGTTCGTAAAGGGAAATACTACAAGGCACTTTTATGTGGTCTTTGATAGAAAGGGCTTACCTTTTAAGGATAATTGCAATTTAGGAATGGATAATGTAACCATTCAATCCCCTTCTGGAAAAGAAAGAGCTATTATAATTGTTAACAGGTTTGGTAGGATACGTGTTGATTGAATATGGAAAGAAATAGCCAAGGATTTAGCATGTTTGAGCTGCTTGTTGCCCTTCTACTTCTTCTTTTTATCCTCTCCGGGCTTGCGGTAGGGATGAGGGATTACCTGAGAAGACAAAAATCTTTAGAGCTTCATACCCTTGCTCGCCAAATCCTTGAGACAGAAAAGGCACGTTTGCGAAATCTTCCAAGCAATTCTTTAGCTACTTTAGATAGAACTTTTAGAACCGGAATTTGTAATTTTAACGGAACTTGCAACTTTGACCCAGCTTGCTTCAACGAGCCCATGCAATATAACGGGACAAACTGTCAACCTCCTTTAAGATGCATAGCCTGCCTTAAGGGAAAGGAGATAGTTTATGATGATTGTCCAAACTCTCCTTATACTTTCTATCTTAGCTATACCCTCGCCGATGTGTATACACCAAATCCTGATAACCCAAATGAAGTCCTTAGTGAAACTCCGATTGGAGTTGGAATCTGCATGAAGGTTGAGTTTGTTGAACCAGCAACCAACAGAACCCAAACCTACAAAGCCCTAGTTTTAAAGATGGAGTGGTAATGAAGAGAGCCTCAGGCTATACTCTAACGGAAATCCTCATCCTTATTGCTCTGATCGGCATTTTTTCCGCAGGCTTTCTTAGCTTCTTTTCAGGCATGCTAAGAACGGAGAGGCAGGCAAGGTTTACTATAAAGACCGAGGCTGATTTAAGCGCTCTTCGGACCTTTCTTAAGAAGGAGCTCCAAAGCATAGGCTTCGGAATATCGGCAGATTATTTGAAAACAAACCCTGGAAGTTGTAGTGCTAGTGCAGTCATAAGCGGAAACAATGCAACTCTTTGCTATCTTTCCTTGGCAAGTAGACAAACACGGTGGGCTGGTTGCTGGTGGATGGTCGATAGTAGTGGGAAAGTGTTTACTAATGCTACAAGTAGATTTGGGGGGAACTGCCCTGTTCCACCGCCAGCCGGCGAGACTTGTCTTTTTTTAAACAACGACCGTTCTCTGAGAGAAATTGCAAATTGCACGAAAACAATACCTTCAACCGTGTCTTTTTATCTTAATGGGAATTATTCTTCAGATTTTTTGGTGAGGTTTTCTATAGGTAATGCTAATGACAGAGCTTGCCATCCTAATTTACAAAGGGCTCTCCAGTTGCAGGTTGCAGGTGGTATCCCTCAACCAGTCATCTCTTGCGTCCTTGATTTTCGCATTCGGTATATTGATAAATCAGGAAATCTTCTCAATACGCCTCCTTCCTCCCTTCAAGACTTAGCAGGCATTAGGGTTTGTCTTATCGTTCAAGCTGGTGGAAGGGGAACGATTAGATTTCAAGAATCTCTCACTTATTCTGAGAGATGCGGAGGAGATACTATTCCACTTCCCGGTGATTATCAATTTTATCCCTTTAAAGTAATAGAAGAGGAGGTATCTTTACCGAACCTTAGAGGCTGGGGACTTTAATGAAGGAACTAAAAAAAACAAACTTAAGACAAAAGGGAGCCGCCCTTTTTCTTACACTGATTTTTAGTTTAATAGGGCTAATACTCGTTGGCGGACTTTATCTTGCTTATCAAAGGATGCTTGGTATAGTCTTCCCCATAAAAACCTATGCTACTTTAAGAGAAGCAGCAGCCGGCACGGTTGAGCTTATCGCTTCTTATATAGATAAGGATTATTTTAAAGACATAGAACGAGGGTGTCCTGCACCATTAACCCAGATCAGCAATTTCTGCTGTAATTCGGAGATAAAGTATCGTTTGATTGGAGAACAGGGGACATTTATTGCCAACGCAACCATCTGTTTAGTAGGGATAGCTCAAGCTGGTTATGGTATAAGTCCGGTCGTAGAGTTAGACCCTGCTACTAAGGCAAGCCAACCTTACATTTATTCCATCGTCGTCCGAGCCTACGGTCCAAGGGGCACAACATCAACCGTTGAAAGCCTCTACCAAAGTAGGTAGAATTAAAGTTAAAGCAAGAGGCTTTACTCTCTTGACAACTGTTAAATACGGAGTAATATTTTGTTAAAAAGGAGGGGTACCCGAGCGGCCAAAGGGGCCGGGCTGTAAACCCGGTGGCGTGATGCCTTCGGAGGTTCGAATCCTCCCCCCTCCATATTATCTTTGTTGATTAGTGTAAAATGCGGGCGTAGCTCAGCTGGTAGAGCATCAGCCTTCCAAGCTGAGGGTCGCGGGTTCGAGTCCCGTCGCCCGCTCTTGATATTTTAGAAAAGATGCCCACGTAGCTCAGGAGGTAGAGCACTTCCTTGGTAAGGAAGTGGTCGCCGGTTCGAGTCCGGTCGTGGGCTTAATTTTTATATGCGAGATTAAAGGGGGTTTAATATGGCGAAGCAGAAGTTTGAGAGGAAGAAGCCGCATGTGAATGTGGGGACGATTGGGCACATTGATCATGGGAAGACGACGTTGACTTCGGCGATAACGAAGGTTTTGTCGACGAAGGGGTTGGCGGTTTGGGTGCCATTTGATCAGATTGACAAGGCACCTGAGGAGAGGGCGAGGGGGATAACGATTCAGCTTGCGCATGTTGAGTATGAGAGCGAGAAGAGGCATTATGCGCATATAGATTGTCCTGGGCATGCTGATTATATTAAGAACATGATAACTGGGGCTGCGCAGATGGATGGGGCGATATTGGTGGTGGCGGCGACTGATGGGCCGATGCCGCAGACGAGGGAGCATGTGTTGCTTGCAAGGCAGGTTAATGTTCCGGCGATGGTGGTGTTTATGAACAAGGTGGATATGGTTGATGATGCGGAGTTATTGGATTTGGTGGAGTTAGAGGTTAGGGAGTTATTGAGCAAGTATGGGTTTCCTGGGGATGATGTGCCGGTTGTTAGGGGTAGTGCGTTGAAGGCGCTTGAGTGTGGGTGTGGGAGTGAGGAGTGTCAGTGGTGTGGGGCTATATGGCAGTTGGTGAGGGCGTTGGATGATTTTATACCTGAGCCGGTGAGGGAGGTAGACAAGCCATTTTTGATGCCGATAGAGGATGTGTTTTCGATATCTGGGCGAGGGACGGTTGTGACTGGGAAGGTGGAGAGGGGGGTATTGAGGCCTGGGGAGGAGGTGGAGGTAGTTGGGCTTAGGCCGACGATAAAGACGGTGGCAACGAGTATAGAGATGTTTAGGAAGGTATTGGATGAGGCGTTGCCTGGGGATAATATAGGTGTGTTGTTGAGGGGTGTGGGGAAGGATGATGTTGAGAGGGGGCAGGTGTTAGCGAAGCCTGGTAGTATTAAGCCTTATACTAAGTTTAAGGCGGAGGTGTATGTGTTGAAGAAGGAGGAGGGGGGTAGGCATACGCCGTTTTTTAGTGGGTATAGGCCGCAGTTTTATTTTAGGACTACGGATGTTACTGGGGTGGTGAAGTTGCCTGAGGGGGTGGAGATGGTGATGCCTGGGGATAATGTGGAGCTTGAGGTGGAGTTGATAAAGCCTGTAGCGTTGGAGGAGGGATTGAGGTTTGCGATAAGGGAAGGAGGAAAGACAGTAGGAGCAGGTGTCGTAACAAAAATAATAGAGTAGGTAGCAAGGGGTAATGGGGTATGCTTAGCTCTCCGAAAATACGAATAAAGCTTAAGAGTTATGACCATCGAGTTTTAGACCGTTCAGTTATTCAGATTGTGAATACAGCAAAGGAGACGGGAGCTAAGGTGGTAGGACCCATTCCGCTTCCAACCAAGATTAGTAGATGGACGGTTATTAGGTCTCCACACATTGATAAGAATTCTCGGGAACAGTTTGAGATAAGAGAGCATAAACGTTTGATAGAAATTTATGAGCCTACCCAGCAGACTATAGATGCTCTTATGCAGCTTGAGTTGCCTGCTGGGGTAGAGGTGGAGATAAAGACATAGAGGGAGTGATGGGTATGAAAATAGAGGGGATCTTAGGCAGAAAACTTGGCATGACCCGAGTTTTTGATGCTGCCGGGAATGCTATACCGGTAACTGTGCTTGAGGTTGGCCCTTGTGCGGTTGTTCAGGTAAAGACAGTAGAGAAGGATGGTTACAATGCGGTCCAACTTGGGTTTCATCTTAAAAAGCTAACCAAGTGTACTTTACCTATGATCGGACATTTCTTAAAAGCAGGTCTTGATACCGGTTTTTATATTCTTAGGGAGTTTAGAGTGGAGGACCCAAATCAGTTTAAACCTGGACAGTTTATAACTCTTGCAGATTTAGCTCTTCAGCCTGGGATGAAGGTTGATGTGACTGGAACGAGTAAGGGGCGTGGATTTACCGGGACGATTAAGCGTTGGAACTTTCAAAGGCAGCCGATGAGCCATGGAGCAAAAAAGGTTCACCGTAAACGTGGGTCAAGCGGATCAAACACTTTTCCAGGTCGGGTTATCAAGGGGAAGAGAATGGCAGGTCACTATGGTGCTGAGACGGTGACTATTAAAAATTTGACGGTAGTTGATGTTATACCTGATAAGAATTTACTTTTAGTTAAAGGCGGAGTGCCTGGTTGGCCTAATGGTTATGTGATGGTTTACTTTAAATAAAGGTGAGGGAGAAACAGATGAGTGAAGTGAAGATTAAGGTTATTGATGCAGAGGGGAAGATAGTTGGAGAGATGGGTCTGCCAGCAGATATATACGGAGTTGAGCCTAAAGTTGGGTTGTTGCATGAGGTTGTTCGCTGGCAGATGGCAAGATGGAGGGCGGGGACTGCTTGCACTAAGACTAGAGGTGAAGTAAGAGGGGGTGGAAGAAAGCCTTGGCCTCAGAAGCATACAGGTAGGGCAAGGCAGGGCTCGATTAGAGCTCCTCAGTGGGTTGGTGGAGGAGTAGTGCATGGACCGAAGCCAAGGGACTATGAATTCAAGCTAAACAAGAAGGTTAGGAGACTTGGTTTAAAGATGTCGTTATCTTCGCGGGCATTGACTGGGAACCTTTTTGTGGCGACGGAGTTTCCAAAGTTAGAAAAGCCCAAAACGAAAGAGATAGTAAAGTATTTAAGTAATCTTGGAACCGATTCTGCCCTTCTTGTTGTTCCGGAAAGAAACCTTATTTTAGAAGCTTCGGCGAGAAACTTACCTAAGGTTAAGGTTTTAGCAGTGGAAGGGCTTAATGTATATGATGTATTAAATCATGAAAAGTTGATCATTGAACAAGCTGCTTTGCCAAAGATTGAAGAAAGGTTGAGGAGATAAGCTATGAAGGATCCGAGAACTATTATTCTTGCTCCGGTAATAACGGAAAAATCTATGTTTCTTAAGGAGAAGTACAACCAGGTAACTTTTTGGGTTGACCCTTCAGCAAACAAGATTGAGATAAAAAAAGCTGTAGAAGATTTGTTTAAGGTTAAAGTGCTTGATGTTCAGACGATTAGGGTAAAGGGGAAACCTAAGGGTAGGTTTAAGCATGGAAGGACATCGATAAGGAAGAAGGCGATCGTTAAGCTTGCACCGGGGCAAACAATTGAATTTTTTGAGACATTATAAATAAGGGGAGTGATAGTATGCCAATAAAAAAGTGTAAGCCAACTACCCCTGGTCGTAGGTTCATGACCATCTTGGTCAATCCGGAGTTAGCTAAAAAGGAGCCGGAAAAGAGTTTAGTTGAGCCCAAGAAGAGCACGGGTGGACGAAATAATTACGGTAGGATAACAGTAAGGTTTCGAGGTGGTGGGCATAAAAGGCTTTATAGGATTATCGATTTTAAACGGGATAAGGACAACATCCCTGCCAAGGTCATTGCTTTAGAGTATGACCCAAACAGGTCGGCAAACATTGCCCTTCTTCAGTATGCTGATGGGGAGAAGCGTTATATTATTGCTCCTGAGGGTTTAAAGGTTGGTGACATCGTTATGTCAGGTGAGAATGTGGAGATCAAGGTTGGAAACGCTTTACCTTTGAAGAATATACCAGTTGGAACGATGGTTCATAATGTCGAACTAAGACCCGGAAAGGGTGGGCAGCTTGCTCGTGCGGCTGGGACTTTTGCTCAGATCCTTGGCAAAGAAGGAAGTTATGTTATACTAAGACTTCCGTCTGGTGAAATTCGAAAGGTTCATGGTGATTGTCGAGCTACTATTGGCCAGGTTGGTAACCTTGAGTGGGAAAACGTTGTTATAGGTAAGGCTGGAAGGTCAAGATGGCTTGGGAGAAGGCCTCATGTGCGAGGAGTGGCTATGAATCCTGTTGACCATCCCTTAGGGGGTGGTGAGGGTAGGAGTCATGGCGGGCGTCATCCTTGTTCTCCTTGGGGTCAACTTTGTAAAGGGCTTAAAACGAGGGGTAAGAAACCCTCTGATAAGTTTATAATTAAGAGACGTAAGGGTTAATGGAGGTTTTAAAGGATGCCAAGGTCTAAGAAGAAAGGACCATTTGTTGACGAGCATTTGATGAAGAAGGTTTTGAAGGCTCGAGAGACTGGAGATAAACGTCCGATTAAAACCTGGAGCAGAAGGTCGACGATTGTACCTGAGATGCTTGGTTTGACCTTTGCTGTCCACAATGGACATAAGTTTATACCAGTGTATGTGACGGAGAGTATGGTTGGTCATAAGCTTGGAGAATTTGCCCCGACTCGCACCTTTAAGGGGCATCCAGCCGATAAGGGAAAGGTTAAAGGAGTAAAGAAGAAGAAGTAAAGGGGGGGGAATAACTTTGAGAGCCAGAGCGACAGCCCGGTATGTTTTGATTTCTCCTTACAAGGCACGGTTAGTTATAGATACAATCCGAGGGAAAAAGGTAGATGAGGCGTTAAACATTTTGAATTCCTTACCTAAAAAAGCTGCTCGGATTATAAAGAAAGTTTTACTTTCGGCTGTTGCTAACGCTGAGAATAATTATGGTATGGATCCTGACAAGCTTTATGTGGTGCGGGCGTATGTGGATGAAGGTCCAAGGTTAAAGAGGATTTGGCCTCGTGGTTGGGGAAGAGCAAGCCGGATCTTGAGGCGAATGAGCCATATAACTGTCGAGGTTGAAGAACTCGACATTCGAGAAAAAAGGAGGTAAACCTTGGGGCAGAAGGTTAATCCGATAGGTTTAAGACTAGGTATTACCCGCACTTGGGATTCTCGGTGGGTAGCAAAGCCATCAGAGTTTGCTAAGTATGTTCATGAAGACTATCTGATCAGAAAGTATTTGAAAGAAAAATATTATCATGCTGGTATACCAAGGATAGAAATTGAGAGGGCGGGGAATAACGTTAGGGTGATCATTCATGCGGCAAGACCAGGGATTGTAATTGGTAAGAAGGGGGCAGAAATTGAGAAGATCAAGTCTGAGCTTAAGAAACAGTTTAAGGATCGTGATATAGAGGTGACAGTGGAAGAGGTTAGGAGACCTGAGCTTGAGGCGCAGCTTGTTGCTGAGAGCATTGCTCAACAGATAGAAAAGCGTGTTTCTTATAGGCGGGCTATGAAGAGGGCTGTTGCTCTGGTTATGAGGTATGGAGCTCAGGGAGTTAAGGTTGAATGTTCCGGAAGGCTTGGGGGCGCAGAAATTGCTCGTAGCGAATGGTATCGTGTGGGGAGGGTTCCTCTTTCTACCTTGAGAGCTGATATTGATTACGGTTTTGCTGTTGCGGTTACCAAGTATGGAAGCATCGGTGTTAAGGTATGGATCTTTAAGGGTGAGGTTTTACCAGAGAAGGCAGGACAAGAAAGAATAGTAATTTAGGGGTGAGGTGAGCCATGCTTCTTCAGCCGAGGAAGACTAAGTATAGAAAACAACAGAAAGGAAGGGTTAGGGGTAAGGCTTCTCGTGGGTATACCTTAGCCTTTGGTGATTATGGTTTAAAAGTGTTAGAGGGTGGGTGGCTTACCGCTCAACAGTTAGAGGCTGGGCGTGTGGCAATTGTCCGCATAGCAAAGAAAGGGGCCAAAGTTTGGATAAGGGTATTTCCGGATAAACCAATAACTAAGAAGCCTGCGGAAAGCAGGATGGGTAAGGGTAAGGGATCTGTTGTGGGTTGGGTAGCGGTGGTAAAGCCTGGAACTATTATTTATGAGATAGCTGGAGTTCCTCCGGAGGTAGCAAAGGAAGCTTTGAGGGTTGCTAGTTCAAAGCTTCCTTTCAAATGTAAGATAGTAAGTCGGGAGGAACTCTAATGAAGGCAAAGGAGTTGCGGGAGCTATCAATACCTGAGCTGAAGGAAAGGCTCGCTAAGCTAAGGGAAGAATTGATGAACCTGAGATTTCAGAAGACCATACACAGGCTTGAAAATCCCATGAGGATTAGGCAGGTTCGTCGAGAGATAGCTAGAGTTCTAACTATTATTAAAGAAAAGGAGAGGTCTATAAACCAATAAGTTGATAGAGGGTTAGGGTATGGGGAAGCGGAAGGAGTTTATTGGGACTGTGGTATCAGACAAGATGGATAAGACGGTTGTTGTGCTTGTTGAGACTTTGGTGAGACATCCTCTCTATGAAAAGCTTGTGAGGAGAAGGAAAAAATACATGGCTCATGATGAAAACAACGAGTGTAGGGTTGGGGATAAAGTCCTTATTGAAGAGACAAGACCCCTTTCTCGCAGAAAGCGTTGGAGAGTAAAGAAAATACTTGAAAGAGCCAAAGTTCTTTCTACTGAGGAAAGTGAAAGTGGAGAAGGGGGTGAGAAGTTATGATACGTCAACAGACCTATCTTAATGTAGCTGATAATTCTGGAGCAAAGGAGCTTCTTTGTATAAGAGTTCTTGGTGGATCGGGTAGACAATACGGAACGGTTGGTGATATTATCGTTGCTTCGGTGAAGGATGCTTTGCCAAATTCCAAGGTGAAAAAGGGCGATGTCGTCAGGGCAGTGATCGTTAGGACGAAAAAGGAGGTTCAGAGACCTGATGGGACGACCATTAAATTTGATGAGAATGCTGCGGTTTTGATAAATCAGCACAAAGAGCCCATTGGGACTCGTATTTTTGGTCCTGTAGCTAGGGAGTTGAGGGCAAAAGGATTTATGAAGATCATTTCGTTAGCACCTGAGGTCTTGTAAATAGGGGTGAGAGGATGATAAGACGAGGAGCCAACAAGGGGTTGCCAAAGCCTCATGAGGCAAAGGTTCATATAAAAAAGAACGATATAGTGGTAGTTATTGCTGGAAAAGATAAGGGAAAGATTGGGAAGGTTCTTCGGGTCTTTCCAAGAAAAGGAAGGGCTATCGTTGAGGGAGTAAACATTGTAAAAAAGCATATGAAACCTACTCCTTACAGCTCCGGGGGTATAGTGGAGAAACCTGCTCCCGTTCATGTTTCTAATCTTATGCTTTACTGCGGAAAATGCAAAAGAGGGGTAAGGGTAGCCAAAAAGGTACTTGAAGATGGAACTAAGGTGAGGGTTTGCAAAAAATGTGGAGAAATTATTGAGCCGAAGGAGTAAGGGGCAATGGACCTGAAAGAACATTACGAAAAGGTGGTTAAGCCAAAACTTGTTGAGAAATTTGGTTATAAAAATATTCATCAGATTCCGAAGATTGAAAAGATAGTGGTAAACATGGGCTTGAGCGAGGCAACTCAAAACCCTAAGATTGTGGACCAAGCTCTTGAGGAGCTTGCGATAATTACAGGGCAAAAACCTAAGATTTGTCGGGCAAGGAAATCCATTGCTGCGTTTAAGCTTAGGAAGGGTATGCCCATTGGGGTGATGGTTACTCTTCGGAGAAAGAGGATGTATAATTTTTTGGCGAGGCTAATTAACATAGCCCTTCCAAGGGTTAGAGATTTTAAAGGATTGCCAAGGTCTGGATTTGATGGAAGGGGAAATTATACTTTAGGGCTTGCAGACCATACTATTTTCCCTGAGCTTGATGCAAGCAAGGTTGAAAAGGTAAAAGGTATGAGCATCACTATTGTGACCACGGCGAAGACTGATGAGGAGGCTTACGAGTTGTTAAGGGAGATGGGAATGCCCTTTAGGAGGTAATTGATAATGCCGAGGAAAGCTCAAATAGAGAAAGCAAAGAAAGAGCCTAAGTTTAAGGTAAGAAAGAGGAATAGATGTAACGTTTGTGGGCAAGCTCGAAGTTATATACGAAGATTCGGGCTTTGTAGGATATGTTTTAGAGAGTTAGCCTCACGAGGATTGATTCCAGGTGTAAGAAAGGCAAGTTGGTAGAGGAGGGTTAAGTAAGATGATGACCGATCCGATTGCTGATATGTTGACAAGAATAAGAAATGCCCTTATGGCTCGTCATAAGACAGTGGTTGTGCCTGGTTCAAAGCTAAAGCTTGAAATTGTTAGGATTTTGAAGGAGGAAGGCTATATTGAAGATTATCGTGTGATAGAAGAAAAGCCCCAGATAAAGATAGAGATTGTTCTTAAGTATGATGAGAAGAAGAGACCAGTCATCGCAGGCATAAAAAGGGTGAGTAAGCCGGGGAGGCGTATATATAGAGGTTACAAGGAGCTTCCAAAGGTTCTTAATGGATTGGGGATTGCGATCATTTCTACCTCGCAGGGTATTATGACTGACCATGAGGCAAGGAAAAGGCGGGTTGGTGGTGAAGTAATCTGTGAAATTTGGTAAAGGGGTGACGGCATGGCTGATTTTTCACGGGTTGGTAGAAAGCCTATAGAGATCCCACCACAGGTAAAGGTTGAAATAAAGGAGGATGGTGTTGTTCGTGTTGAAGGTCCAAAAGGGGTATTAGAAAAAAAGATGCCTCCCATGGTGAAGATTGTGAGGGAGGGAAATTTACTTAAGGTGGAGATGGACGTTCCGCGAAAGAAGCTTTTAAATAAGGCAAAGGCATTTCAGGGATTAGCGAGGGCTTTGCTTAATAACATGATAATTGGGACGACGCAGGGGTTTACAAAGGCTTTAGACATTGTTGGTTTAGGATACAAGGCAGAGCTAAGAGGGAACGATGAGATCGTTTTTTCATTAGGTTACTCTCATCCTGTAATTTTTAAACTTCCTCAGGGAATTTCTGCTAAAGTTGAGAAGGGAACGGGTGAGGTTCAGGTAAGGGTTATTCTGTCGGGCATTGATAAAGAGTTGGTAGGACAGGTTGCGGCAAACATCCGTAAACTTAGACCGCCAGACCCTTACAAGGGTAAGGGGATAAGGTATGCTGATGAGGTAATCCTTCTTAAGCCTGGGAAGAGCGGTAAGGG
Organism: Thermodesulfobacteriaceae bacterium; assembly: GCA_049414625.1. GTDB lineage: Bacteria > Desulfobacterota > Thermodesulfobacteria > Thermodesulfobacteriales > Thermodesulfobacteriaceae > WYEG01. Next base: position 202 of record JBMSAU010000093.1, on the reverse strand, counting down.
TGGTAGGGGAGGTAAGAAGTAATGAGACCGGAAAAGAAGGTAGAGGCAAGATTAAGAAGGAAAAAAAGGGTAAGGAAAAAGATATTTGGTTATCCTGAAAGACCGAGGGTAAGCGTCTTTCGGAGTCATAAGCATATCTATGCTCAGATTATTAATGATGTGGAAGGGCATACTTTAGTTGCTCTTTCTTCGTTATCTCCTG
>JBMSAU010000092.1:0-2538 GCA_049414625.1 Thermodesulfobacteriaceae bacterium | reverse complement strand
GTAATTAGAAGCTCTTCATGATTGCCCTCTTCCTTCCTCTTTTTTTGTCATTGAACTTATTGTATTCCTATAATTTGACAAAAAAATGGGACATCCTACCCTTCTGAACAGGTTGATTTTTCAATGTTGTGAAGGATATCCCGTCAAATAAGGGACTTTCTAAAACTTGTCTGGAAAAGATACGAAGACCTAACATTGAATTCTCTGTTCTACACGCATATTCAAAGGGAAAAGGACATGACGCAAATCATAATATACCCTCTTGACTTTTGTAAAGTTGTATAAAATTAAATATTAAAAGTAATAAAACTTTAGGAGGTGAATCCATGAGGAAAGGAGAAGCTATGAGGGATCTAAGAGTGGTCTGGAGTACAGTTGATGCGGCTAATCGTATTCATACCTTTCTCATCGTAGAATTTACAGATGAGGAGGATTACGAGGAATTTTGGAGCATCCCGCCTGGAGTAGGAAAAAGCGTTTTCTTATCTGAGAAACTGGAAGGGAAAAAGGTTTTCATTCCTGACGATTTTGGAGGTCGTGAGATTGAGTTTCCGCCGTATTTCGACGAGTATGGACGAAAGAATTACTTTTGGTATAACAACGTATATGAAACCTATAGAAGGGCTTTAGAGAGGCTAACGGAAGAGTGGGCGGAGAGATTAAGCGATTATTACAGAGAAGATGAAGAGGATGCTTTATGGGAAGAAGCAAGAGAAAGAGCCGAAGAGGAGCTAAAAAATCTACCCGTTATGAAAATATAAACCCAACAAACCACAGGAGGTAGTGCCATGGTTGAAAACAGAGAGTTTATCAAACAAACTTGCAAAGACCTGAGAAACGATTTAGACCTTCTTTTCAAGACATTTACCTTTGCTTATGAGGATATAGGTAAAGATGAAGAAGAGATTTGGGATGGAGCAGTTGTTCATCTTATTAATGAAATCCCGAGAGATGAGTATGATGTGAAATATACACCGCGGTATTTAGGAAGCATCTGCAGGGTGAGAGGCGAAGAAGAACGAGAGCGGATTAAGCAAAAAATATGGGAAGTAGACCCGCAAGCTGTTTTTGTTTTAGTAACTCACGAGTTCATAGATGTTTATGACTTGGAACCCTGGAGGCTTCTTATATGGAAAACTTGGGACTATCACAAATCTAAGTTTTTCGATATAAGAACATTTTATCTTACAGATTATGAAATCTATATGAGTGATGGAGAACCGACCAAAGAACAGGCATGGCATGGTTGGAGCGGGAACCCATCATACGTGTATAATTTCAGTATTGCAATAGATGAAAGTTTCACAATAATGAGGTGGAAAGAAGCACAAGAGTTTTTAAACAAACTAATAAAAGAATATGATTGGTTTTGGTATATAGAATAACATTTTTTAAATAATAAGGAGGTAAAGGAATGAAGAGAAACTATAAGAGACTCTCAACTAGCATGTTATCTATTTAGTAAAAAACAATAACAAAAAAATCACTTTAAGATCAGAATAAAAATCTACCTAAATTTGTTAATAGAGAAATAAAAACTACAGGAGGTGATAGCCATGCAACAGCTAACCAAACAATCCCAGCAAAAAATTTTAAAAGGAGGTGAGGCTATGAAGCTATTGGAAGAAGCAAGGTATTATGAAAAAAGGATAAGAGAATACCCTGCGTATGAACCGCCGAGAGAGTTTATAGAAGAATTCATAGCGAAAGCGGTTCTTAAGAAGGTTTATTGCCACGAGTATTTTGGAAAAACTGCGTATTATATCCCAGACCCTCATCTTTACACAGACGAGGTTCCAGTTCTAATAGAACATAACTACGATAGTGAGTATGAACCACCCTGTTTCTCTGTCCGAATTTATTCTAAAGAGTCGATAGAAGGAGATTTGGAAGCATTCTTCTATAAAGATTTACACCAGTGGATAAAGAACACGGGTGATGAGTTGTATATCTGGCTATTGGATGAAATAAAAAAGACTGTAGAGATAGATTTGAAGAGAGTAGAAGGGTATAGTATTTCTGTCTACGCGTCAAATCTGACCGAGGATAGGTTTAAGGAAATGTTGAAATGGTTGCTGGCTTTCAGGATGTATGAATACCTCATTAGATGGGAATACTATGAATGCATTAAAAGGCGGGAACATTTAATACTTCACAAGTTAAACAGAGAGCCCATTCTAACTCCAGAGGAAAGCGTTATAGTAGAAAGGTTGGAGCTGTTGGATGATGGCTATTTCCAATTTGATTGGTGGGATGATGAAAGCAGGAAGCTATATCTACAGGAAAAACTCCTTGGTTTAGTGAAACCAGAATATTTAAGGAGAGGATTGCATCTACTCTCATATTGTTATACCGATGATTTAATCAGGGCTGCACGAAAAACATTTCCAGAATGGTTTGTAGAAAGCTGAAAGTACTCCCACCCTTTTTTTTATTGAGAGAAAGGGCACAGGACCCGTAAGGGTGATAGATTTGGAGGGCGATGCTATAGAACTAACAGCTTACCATCAGTCTTATTAAAATTCATCAGGAGAAATT
>JBMSAU010000091.1:0-3401 GCA_049414625.1 Thermodesulfobacteriaceae bacterium | reverse complement strand
GGAAGGCTACCTTCAGAACCTGCTGGGTAGTGGCAAGGATTTTAAAGTCCTTCCCGTATTCAAAGTTCCTTCCATTGGTTCCACAACGGGTACCCAGCAAACCCTGAAAGCTTTGCATAGGTAAAATTATATCACTTTCCAAAAAAGTTTGTATTTTTAGAACAGCATCTTTTGAGGGCTTCTTTGTAGGAGTAGTTGTTAAGTATTTGAAAGAGCCAGAGTGTGATGATCAAAGCATCTTTGTATTTTTGTAATCTTCCTCCTTGAGGAAGTGGCTTACAAATTGGTCTGTTATGGATACAAGATGAACTTCAAAGTGTTTAGAAAGGATCTTCAAAAGCCAATAATTTTTTAGACGATCTCCACCTATTGATGGATAAGGAGAACGAGAAGAAAGAAAAAGAATTTTTCTCATGGATTACCTGCTAAACAAGATGTTTCGATATGTTAAAAAAACATCTGGAAGTGCTAAGATGCCATAATAATAATACACACTTAGTAGTAGAGTTAATACATAAAATATAATTATCCGTATATCCCTACTTATTCTACTATTTTTTGAGAAAAGAAGATTTGGTAATAAAGTTATAACAAATATCATAAAATAGTTTGCAAATCTATTTACGTTCATATCTGTCATACCAACTAAAGAAATTATGTTACCTATGGTATACATGTTAAACATAACGTTTGTTATCTTATTATTGTTTTCCTTCGTGTAATTAAAAAGTATTAATATTACAAAGTACAGGAAGGAATAAAAGATGATTCTTAATAATTTAACATCCTGGTCCAATGACAGATAATATATATATCTACTCAGTAATGGCGGTAAGTAAGGGGAGATTGTAAACATCAATTCTTTAAAGTAAAAAGAAAATCCTATTGCTACAGGGATAAGCATCAAGTATACATACATTTTAAATCTTCTGTTAATCAACTTGTGGAAGATAAAATAGATAAAATAGGCCAGAATTGCACTATAGTGAAACAAACAAGCCATTAAGAAAAGCAGAAATGGAAATTTTCCTTTTTGATTGAAATAAAGAACAGAATAGAAAAATATTGAAATTGCTACAATTTGTCTCATCCCAATATAGCCAGCTAAAAAGAAGATAGGGAACAGAATAAAATATAAAAACGCATATTCTCTGTAAATTGTAGAAATACTGATTGCTTTGTATAAAAAAATTGCAAGTAAAGTATAGTATGTAAGAGTTAAAAAATAAAAGTCTAAACCAAGAGATTTAAAAAGAACAGATAAGAAAATGTAACTGATCTCGGGATATATTGAGATGTTAGAAATATCCGCATCATAAAACATTCTCTTGTACACTATAAAATCATCGTAGTCACCTTCCTTAAGTCCCAAAAATATTACTATAATGAATAGATACAATAGAATTAAGAAATACCTCCTGTATTTTTTTTGTAATAAAAGGAGACTCAGAACTAAAATCTCAAAACTAGCGTATATTACCAGCATAATTTCCTGCACCACCATAACCTATAACAATCCTAACATATTACAGAATCTAATTACATAATTTTGCCATGTCATACTCTTAACAAAAGAGATTAATTCGGGAGAGCTAGCTTGATCAAATTGAAAGAGCTCTCTGAGTTTATCTAAAATGCTACTATAAGGATTGTTTATATCAAAATAGTTCGCCAAACCATTGGTGACTTCTTTCAACACATCAATATTACTCATAAGAACCTTTTTGTTATATAAAATTGCTTCAAGGGGAGGCTGTCCAAAACCATCATATCTCGAAGGATAAAGAAATATCTCACAATTTTGCATTAGACAATCTTTTTCTTCGTCTGATAAATATCCTAGGTAATCAATTATATTATCCTTTAATAGCTTATCAATTTTACGAGTTATTTGATCATCAATTATTTTACCAGCCAATAATATATTCAACCCAAACTCTTTCTTAATCCTCTCTGCTACATCAAGCAATATATCTGTTCCCTTCCAATAAGATAGCCTACCCACAAAAAATATAAAAGGTTTTTTATTCTTAAGATATTCGCATATACACTTGTTTCTTTCCTGTGATGGAATTATATCTGTGGAGACTCCGTGATAAATTACTTTTATCTTATTAGAATATTTTTCACCAAAAAAATATAGTATCCTTTGCTTCGTAAAATTAGAGGGGACCTGAATATAAGCAGCATTTTCAAGTGTTATTTGTATAAACTTCTTAAATAAAAATTTTTTAAAAAAAGGGCGCCTTGCAATTTCTTCTAATGGAAAGACATCGTGAATAGTTACAACAGGCTTAGTTTTTTCAAATTTCCTCAATAAATAACTTTGAGGTTCCCAGTAAAAATTAGGTTTATACTTTTCGACAGTTTCATAAACCCAAGGCAAATAGGATATAAGAAAAAAGTAAAAGTTCTTATTCTTGATTTTTCTATATATAACATCATCAAATTTTATCTTCTCCAGTATGCCATCTGGGATAATATCATCTGAAATTAGAATTAATTTCAAGTTTGGACAAAGTTGCTTAAAGATGGGAACAGTATAAAATACCATCCTTCCTATACTTCCTAACACTTCCTCTGTCAATGTATTAGCATTTACAAAAAGCTCCATTTATTCACCTCTTTGGTACTATATTATACTATATTCCCAAAACCGTAGCCTATCTCTAGCCTGCAGATCTCCACATAAACTTTTTCTATCCTTTTTACTATTTAAACACTATACCAAGCAAATTTCGCTTTTTTACTCCTTTTTGACACAACTCCAGCAATAACACCTTTCTTAGTGTAATCGTATAAATCCCGTAAATTACACCTTTATCTGCAACCACCTTAGAAATTTTCCTATCTTTTTCTTCTAAATTTTTCCACCACTTTGGAAAAATCTCAGTAAAATTTTTTCCAAGTAATTCCACAACATATTTATGCTTGAAATGTATATTCACATTTCTTGATTTATATCATTTATCACTTAGATAAAACCAATTTATACAACTCTTCCCACTGATTTAACCACCCTTCATAGTCCAAAAATTTTTGAGCACTTTGTTTTATTATTTCAGATTTACTTCTCCAATGTTCAATCTCACTTTCAAATTTTAACATTTTTTCCTCTAAATCTCCTTCCTTATAAGGGTCAAAAAGCATACCATTTATGCCTTCTGAAATCATCTCTGGAATACCACCAATATTACTTCCAATAACTGGAACGCCAAACGCAAAAGATTCTACTATTACTCCCGGAAAATTTTCATACCAAATACTTGGAACAGTAGCAACATCAACTTTTTCAAAAAAATCTTTAGGATCTACTCTACCCATGAAAATAATAGAATCATCCTTGTATTTGGACTTTAGATATTCTTCATAATCTTTTTTTCCTGAACCAGCAACAAACA
>JBMSAU010000090.1:0-2024 GCA_049414625.1 Thermodesulfobacteriaceae bacterium | reverse complement strand
CTACTAGATAAACAGGTTCTACAAAAGGTTTCCTTGGGATGCTAAGTATGAAACTATCTGTGGATAGTTAGCCTCCTTTATCGTCATTTATACGATCATGAACCTGAAAAGTTGACATCCTCGTAACCAGCTAAAGCGACGAAAGTTTTTACCGTTAATTTAATTTTGCTTTTCATGTCTTTCATGTATTAATTTTATCACTCTTTCCTTTTGAATTTTTGAAAACTTTTCCATTGTCCATTCTCTCGCTTTTTCAATATTATTTTTTGACATTTGGTCATAAATTCTAGGATTTTTAATTAAAAACTCTATTCTATCCACAAATTGATTTACAATATTTTCATCAGTTGAATACTCAACTAAATAGCCGTTAATTCCATCTTCAATAACCTCTTCCGGACCTCCGCACTTGGTTGCAATTATAGGCAGCCCTTGCGACATTGCTTCTAAAATTGTCAAGCCTAATCCTTCTCCAGGTTTTGATGTAAATACTAATATATCAGATTCTTTTAAAATTTCAAACAATTTTCTTCTGTCTTTAATCCAACCAAACATTTTCACATTTTTATTTAATCCAAACTTTTGAATCAACTCTTCCATTTTAGCTTTCAGTTCCCCATCGCCGACTAAATTTAAATTAACATTATAGCCTTTTTCCTTTAATTTTTTAACTATCAAAATAGGAATATAGGGATTTTTTTCTTCAGCAAACCTACCAACAAAAATAAGAGTAATTTTTTCTAAGTTTATGGTTTTTGGTAAAGAAATATCTTCCTTTTTAATGCTTGAACTTCTTATCAAAATGCTATTTTTTGTTTTATACTTTGACATTAAATAATCACTCAATATCCAGCATTCATCTGCTAAAAATTGAGATAGTTTCTGTGAGACTGAAAGGAAAATCTTCAATAATTTATTTTTCTTTTTACGATAATTCAATTCCGGATAATCTCCTATAATATAAACTACAAACTTTGCTTTTTTACAAATTAACTTCAATAACAAAAATTCAAAAACGACATATTCGAAAAAGGGCGCAAAAACTAAATCGACATCTTTTAAAATTTTTCTGTTTTTCCAAATTTCTGTTAGAGTTAAAAAAATATTTATCAATCTGTCCAAAATATATCTCCTTTCCTCTCTAAATTCGGGTCCCACAACAAAAATTTCATTCTCTGACCCTTTGTTGTAAATGTACCCATCAAATTTTTCATTTGTTTTAAATCCAAGTAATACTAATTTTTCAATTTCCTCAAATTTAAAACCTAAAATTCCAGTCTGTTCATACCATAAACGACCACTGGAAATTAAAAGAGCTTTTTCTAAGTAGAACTTTCTTTTGGTAATATAACAGATCTTCATTTCTTTTCAAAATTTTTTTAAATACGTAATTTGCCTCATGTTGTTGAAATTAAAATCAATGAAGCCAACTATTCGGCACATGGTTAATTGTATGGCTTCTTTGCGTGAAAATAAAGATTGGGGCCTTGGTGTTGGGCTTTTTTCATGTACCAAAAAGCAAAAGGAAAAAGTAAAGCATTTCTCATTAGTTTAATACCTTTTAGAGTATAAGCTCTGATTTTATCAGAATATGAGGTAGAACTTGCCACTATGTCATCCACGCAAGCGAATGCTTTTCTTTTATTACCGAGCACAAGACCTTTAACCAAATTTCTCAACTTATACAGTTTTCCAAAGATTTTCATTCCAACATAATGACAAAGTTCATTGTATGTTAATTCTACTACAAAAACATTAACATTTTCAAACCCAGATAGCTTTATAGCGTTCTCAAGAGATTTCTGAGAAAATCTTAAAAAATGATGAGGTGGAAAATCAACATCCGTACATTTCCAATAGTATTCAACTAAAACCATCTCCCTATTTGGCACGCTCCCTGCTATGTATCCTCCTTCTTTCAAAAGCCCTTTTACCATTTCCAGAAATTCCCTTGGTTTATCCTGATGTTCTAAAACCTCAAAAAAGGTAATTACATCAAACTTTAAGTTTTTCTCCTTAGCGTA
>JBMSAU010000089.1:0-10466 GCA_049414625.1 Thermodesulfobacteriaceae bacterium | reverse complement strand
CATAGATGTTTGGCTTTATGGTAAAGTTAATAACAAGGTCTAGTTTTAGCCTTCTAAAAAGCAAAAAGTACTCAAGAAATAGCTTAAGATCTTTAATAGGATTTTTCCCTTTTCTGTCTAAGTTTTTCACCGGAAAAAAACTAAATTCATTTTTCAACAACTCCGAATACTTCCCATCCTCTGGAGAAATTGCCATAACTTCATAACCTTTCTCTTTTAAAGCCCTCATCAAGTGAAGTCTAAAGTTGTACAGACTAAAGGCAGTGTTTGAAGATAAGACTATCCTTTTTCTTTCCTTCTTCTCCATAGTTCTACGGCAGTAGAATAGCTAACCGCAGACAATAGCATAACATAACCGTATCTTTTTCTCACTATGGGTCCCACGTTTGGCTCCGCTACCACATGAAGCCATATAAAGCCTAAACACATTAAAAATACAAGCCAAAACCACAGCTTTTTCCTATGGAACCAAAGGGCTATAGGTAGCAAAAGCCATGCGAACCACAGATAGATTGCCTCAAAGGGCGTTATATACCTTGCTATTGTCCCACCAGTTGTGGAACCTTGACTAAACCAAAACCTTGGAAAAGGAGAAAAGAAGCCAACCGTCAAGGCTCTCGGAGTGTATTCAATAAAGTCCCCCACACTTCTAAGCTTTATATCTTCATCAATAGCCCCCGGGCGACCGCTTAAATACTGTGCCCAAATCTCATTTCTCCATACCGCAAGAGTGTAAAAGAGGTTTTCTATTTTATCGGGTATGTATGGGTTCCAGTACCATTCCGTTTGTGTTTGTGTTTGTGTTTGTGTTTGTGTTTGAAGCATTCCGTAAGTTACGAAGATAACAAAAAATACAAAGGCAGTTTTTCCATACCTTAGAAATGATTCCTTTCCTTTCCAAACTAAGTTTATGGTAGCTGTTAAAAGAGAAATCAACAAAAAGAAGGCATAGAAGTAATAAACAATCTTCAAAGCATACCCGCGACCCACTGTAAAAAATACAAAAGCACCTAATACGCCCGCAAGTATGGAAATTACGTTTTTCTTTATCTCATTGGAAAACGCCAAAGCCAAACTCAAGAAAGTTAAATACATTCCAAGTATGTATAGCCCATCTTTGTGTATTTGGGATACCCATGTCAGAGAAGTAGGGAAAATAATAAAGGGAATTGTAAAAATAAGGGCAGTTTTCTTAGAAATGTCTAAAAGTCTAAGCAGTATGTATAAGATTAGTCCAGCGGAAGCATGCAAAAAGGCGTTAAAAGGTAGCAATACCCAAGGCTTGTGAATTCCCGTGAGGGCATAAAAAAGTCCTGCAATGCCAGACATGGCTTGCCCGCTAATTGGATGCCTTAAGGTCCATGCACTCCATCCTTCTTGCTGTACTCTTTTTGCTATTTCTACTCCCTCCGTGTGAAACTGGACCCAGTCCCCACCCACCATAAGCCCATCCTTCCAGTGGGCAGACGGGAAAATTATTGGCAAAATCACAAACTGAACCAAAAGCCCTACGGTTAGTGAGTATAGATAAAAGGCAAGCCAAAGCTTAATATGAAACTTATAATCTCCAGTAAATAAAGCCAATTTGTTCCGCATCTTTCCTATCAAAAACCCCCTTTATGTCAAAAAGTATTGACGGCTCACAAGACAACCTTTTAAGCCCTTCTAAGGTAAATGCTTCAAGGAATACCCTATGCCTTACCGCATACAAAATAGCATCGTAAGGAGCCTTTGCTTTGTAATCCTTTTCAAGCTCTATATCAAACTCCTCCTTTACTTCTTCCTCCTTTGCTATTGGATCATAGACCACGGGTTCAATTCCAAACTCTCTAAGTTCTTTTATAACTTCAAAAACTTTGCTGTTTCTAACATCTGGCACATTCTCCTTAAAGGTTATCCCAAGCACTAAAACTTTTGCACCCTTTACTTGCTTTCCTGCCTTGATAAGCGTTTTTACAAGCTCATGGGCTACATAGATGGGAATTTCTTCATTTATTCTTCTTCCTGCTAGAATAAGCTCAGGCACATAACCAACTTCTAAAGATTTATGGGCAAGGTAATATGGGTCCACCGGAATGCAATGCCCTCCCACAAGCCCCGGCTCAAACTTCAAGAAGTTCCACTTGGTTCCCGCAGCCTTTAAAACCTCTTTTGTGTCAAGCCCAAGTCTATGGAATATAAGGGCTAACTCGTTTATAAGGGCTATGTTTATGTCCCTTTGGATGTTTTCTATCACCTTTGCCGCTTCCGCTGTCTTAATATCGGGTGCTTTATAAACTCCCGCTTTAACCACAGTTCCGTAAACCTCTGCAATTAGCTCTAAAGTCTCCGGAGTATCCCCCGCAACTACCTTTATGACCTTTTCAATAGTGTGCTCCTTGTCTCCCGGATTTACCCTTTCTGGAGAGTATCCCACAAAAAAGTCCTGCTTCCACTTAAGACCGCTTTCCTTTTCCAATATTGGCACGCAGACCTCTTCTGTAGCCCCCGGATAGACGGTAGATTCATAAACCACCACGCTACCCTTTGTTAGATTTTTACCCACCACCTCCGAGGCAGACTTTAAAAAGGACAGGTCCGGGTTCTTTAGCTTATCCACGGGCGTAGGCACTGCCACAATTATGAACTTACACTCTCTTATTGCGGAAGGGTCGTCAGTAAAAGAAAGATTAGGGTTTAAAAGCTTTTCCCTGTTTTCCACTTCGCCCGTATAGTCTATTCCCTGCCTTAAAGCTTCCACCCTCTTTGAGTTCTTATCAAAGCCAACCACTTTAAAGTGCTCCGCAAGGCTAACCGCCAAAGGCAAACCTACATACCCAAGCCCCACAACGCAGATTTTTTCTTTGCCGGCTTTCAACCCTTCAAGGAGGCTATTCATCTCAAGACCTCCTTCCATCCCTTAACAATCTTTTCAATTCTAAAATACTCAGCCCTCTACTTAGCTTGTTCTGAATAGTGCTTTCTCAAGCTTTCATCTTCAAGTAGTTTATCTGCGGTTTCAACCCACATTATTTCCATTTTCATTATGCTATTCCATATCCCCTTCTGCATACTCACTGTTTTGAACCTCTATTATCTCAAGAGGGATTTTACCTGGGTTTTCAAGTCTGTGTGGAGTTGATTTGGGTACATAAACGGATTCGTTTTCGTGAATATGCATTACCTTATTCCCGATTGTTACCTTGGCGGTTCCTTTTACCACTATCCAGTGTTTGTTCCAATGAGGATGTACCTGAAGGTCTATACTTGCACCTGGCTTAACAACTATCCTTTTTATCTTGTATCCCGGATGTTCTTCAAGAATAGTACACTCACCCCAGGAGCGATAAACCGTTCTATGTTCAAAAACCTCAATTCTCTTCTCCCTTTTGAGCTCCTCTACTACATGCTTAACCTTTTGTGCTGAGCCCCTTTTTGCAATAAGAATAGCATCATCTGTTTCTACTATAATAAGATCCTTCAAATCAACCGTTGCTATGAGCCTTTTATTCCCTATTACCAAACAACCTTCTATGTCCTTGGCTAAAACATTCCCGAAAATAACGTTTGACTTTTCATCTTTGTCTAAAGCATCATAAAGGCTATCCCAAGAACCTATGTCACTCCAATAGATGTCCATCGGAATGGCAACAACTTTTTTTGACTTTTCCATAACTGCGTAATCTATTGAAATATCCGGCATCTTTTGAAAGTTCGCTATCATATCATCTATAGGCTGATTAAATAGTTGATAGATTTCTGGAGCACATAGTCTTAGTTCTTCTATCATGGTTTCGATGGTGAAGACAAACATTCCGGAATTCCAAAAATAGTTTCCTTCGCTTAGGAATCTTTTTGCGGTTTCAAGGTTTGGTTTTTCAGTGAATCTTTCAACAAGATAATAACCTCCTAGGTCTTTACCGGTGATTTTAATATAGCCATAACCTGTTTCTGGATACAGTGGCTTAATCCCAAAAGCTACAATATAGCCTTGCCTTGCTACTTTTTCAGCTAATTTTACATATTCAACAAATTTTTCTACAGGCTTTATAATATGGTCCGAAGGGCAAACGAATAAAACTTCCTCGGGAGAAATCCTAAGCCTTTCTAAACAGTATTTCATTCCAAGGGCAATGGCAGGTGCAGTATTTCTCCTTGCTGGCTCAAGTAAAATGTTATCAGCAAGGTCCTTAGAAACTTCATTAACCTCCGAAAGGACATGAAATTTATACTGTTCATTGGTAAGCAATAGAATATCCTTGGGAGAAACGATATTCAAAAGCCTCTCCAGTGTTTGCTGAAGTAAAGACTTCCCACCGTTTAGTTTTAAAAACTGTTTGGGATAAGCTTCCCTTGATGCTGGCCAAAGCCTTGTTCCAGAGCCACCGGCAAGGATTAGGGCTTTCATCATTCTCTATTAAACTATCACTTTAGGTTTAAGAATTATAAGCGGAAGAAATAAAGTTTGCAACATCTAAAAGGTGAGACCTCTCAATTCATTCTGAGTGATGTGAGAGGTGAAAAAAGGATGACAAAAAGCTCATAGTTTTTAATTTATGTAACCGGGTAAAGCTTTGTTCCTGAACTCTCTGCAAAAGCTACAGATTAAATTCGTGAGTCCATTTAAGGTTTCTATTTTCTCAAAACTATTTCATAAACCTCTATTATTTTATCGGCTACTGAATCAATCTCAAACTCTTTAAATCTTTCAAGAGCCTTTCTTGAAAATTTTTCATAAAGGTTTTCATTAGATAAAATTGCATTTATAGCCTCTGCTAACGCTTTTGAATTTTTAGGAGGAACAACTAAGCCAGTTTCATTATGTTTATTTACATAATTCATTCCAGATCCCTCTACACTTGTTGTAACAAGAGGTTTTCCAAAATATAAAGCTTCTACTAAAACCAACCCAAAAGCTTCGTTTCTGCTAATAGATGGTAGACAAAATAGATCGCAATTTTTCATATACACTGATACATTATTAACTCTACCAAGCAATAAAATCTTATCCTTTAGGTTTAATTTTTCAATTTTATTTTTTATAGTCTCATACAAAGGACCTCTACCCGCTATAAGAACAACCGCGTCGTCTCTTAAAAATTGACTTGCTTCAACCAAATACTCAAAACCTTTGTATTCTATAAGCCTTCCAACAGCTAAAACAATCTTCTTGTTGTTTATCTTTTCTTTTATTTTATCAAATTCTCTTAAGTCCTGTTCGCTTATCCTAAGCCTTTTTGGATTTAAGCCTAATGGTATAACTATCGCTTTATCTTTAAAGTTTTTTATTTGTTTAGATGTTTCAAGATACTGCGGAGAAGTTGCTATTATTTTGTCTGCCTTTTTTAAAACCTTTTGTTGAATAGGTCTATAAAAGAAATAAGAAATTTTTTGTCTTACTATATCGGAGTGCCAATGAATTATAACTTTTTTATCCGTTATCAATGTTAATATTTCGGCTAATGGATTTGGGCTATGCACATGAATAATATCATAGTGCTTAACTATTTTTCTAAAAGTCTTAATATAATCATAAGATAAGGGAGCGGAGTTCAACTTTAGATTCATCTCGCAAGCAAAAAATTTAAAACCATTATAATTATCCTCTCTTGTATCCTCACCAAAACAAAGTAGATCCGCCTTTATGCCTTTTTTATTTAGAGCTTCAAGTAGGTCAAAAGAAAAAACTTCTATACCACCTTCGTTAGGAGGACAAAGCTTTCCAAGATGGAGTACTTTCATGATTTTCCTCCAGTGAAATTTTCAAATATAAATTTTGCGTAATAGTTCCAATCAAAATACTTTTGTATTGTTTCAACAGCGTTTTTACTTAAAATATTAAATAGAGGCTTGTTTTCTTCAATTATTTTTATTTTTTCTATAAATTCAACTGAATTGTTAAATTCTACAATGTTATTCATATCTTTAAATACCTTTACAGTTTTAACATCATATCCTGTGGCGAAAACAACTTTCCCAGAAGCCATACTGTGTAATATCTTCAACCTTAATCCGCTTCCCATAATTGTAGGAGAAATTACATACTTATGTTTACATAATTCTTCGTCAATATTTTTTATAAATCCCAAAAGTCTTATATTAAATTGTTCTAAATTATGAATACCTAAAATTTTCTTCCATTCGTGTTCTGAACCGCTAGTTATTGAAAGAACAAAGTTATTTTGCTTAATATAATCAAAAGATGGTATCCAAATTTTTTCTATAAACCATTTTACGCTTATTTGATTTTGTATAGCATTTATATTTGTGGGTATAATAAATGTATTCCTAAATTCTTCACATTTGCAAATCTTGTTTATCTCAAATCCATCATATAGCACATAAAACTTATTTACCAAATCTGGTCTAAAACTTTTTGCTATTTCATAGTCATAATCGGAAATAAAGAAAATTTTATCAAATAATTCCCAATACTTTTGCTCTAATAATTTTGTTTTTTTAAATTGCCATATACCTATTAATTTATATACTGGATTCTTGGTAAAATTAATAAATTGCTCGACCAAAGAAAATTCAATATTATGCTCCCGCAGGTATATTTTTAAATTGGGATTAAGTTTTTTAAGCTTAACTGCATATAAAGCCATATGAGGGGCACTTATTAAAATATATCTTATATCCTCTTTAATCACGAGCTTTTCGCATAAGTCAAAAATGTCATCAGAATAATACTTATACCATTTAAATGGAACTTCATTAAATACATTTTTAAATAAATCTATAATCTTATCGTCTGTATTTTTTACAACAGGTAAATATTTAACTTCTATATTTTGAAAATGTCTTATTGCTCTATCTACATTTTCATCTAATTGTTTGACTGGAGTAATAAAGTAAATATCAAAAAATTTACTTAAATACTTTACTGGATAATAAATACCTATTTTTCCGCCATCTATTGGTGGATATGGATTTTGAGGAGCTAAAAATAAAAGTTTAGGCTTCATTATGTATAACCTCCTGTTGTCTGTAATACATTACTTCAATTAAAGCGATAGGGAGCCAAATAACATAAAGTAATGTATATTCTGAACCTATTAAGAGTTGAATAAACATACATAAAACTAAAAATTCTAATATAATTTTCCTTGAAGTATTTATATTAAGTTTTTTTATATACATCAAACTATTCCTAAAAATCATTAGCCAAAATATTACTCCAACCCATCCACTAAGCATTACAGCTTGTGGTATTCCGGCTTTCGCTCCCACATATTTCCCTGTAGATATAATATATGAAATTTCAGCATAAGAAAGTGAAATACCAAACAAATTTGTAAATAGTGCATTTGCGATTTCATAGCTTTGATCTAAAATTTTTGGATAATAAAATAAATAACTTCCATAGCCTAATCCTAAAGGATAATTGACTAAAACCAAGACTGCAGAAATTAGACCGGAAAGTCTTGTCGAAAAAGATGTGCCCATATTTATATCCCAGTAAATTGAGGGGAAAGCGAACTTTAGAAAAAGATAAAATGCTATTTGTAATATCAATAAAAGAAGAACAGCGTATTTTATTTTCTTGACGTTTTTTAAAAATAAAATAATAGATGCTAAAAGAATAGTAATAAAACCTCCTTTGGAGTCTATTAGAATAAAAATTATTCCCGATAAAATTAATATAAGAATTTTCAAGAAAACATTTTCAACCAAAAACAAACTTAGCAAACTAAATATAAGATATAGTAAAACAGCGTGCGATGGTTCCATCTGTAAATAATCTAAGTCTTTCATAGTCTTTTGGTGTAGCATGAAGCATACTCAATTTTTCCGGATCGAAATATTCGACGAACCCAACAAGCGTTAAAAATATAAAAGATAGAAAAACAAAATTTTTTAGTAATTTAGGACTTAAATTATAGCAAACTAATATCAATAAGAAGTATACTATAAAATGAAGCAAAGAAAGAGATATAAAAGCTTCAAAATGTTTTATAAGTAGATTTTTGTCATATGCATAAAGCACTCCTCTCGTTAAGATTAAGTAATAAAGGAGAACTAATGAACTAACAAATGAAACAATCATATATAGTATAAAAAGCTTTAAATTTTTAGTTAGCGATACTTTAAAATTTTTAACAACTAAAATAAACACAAAAATTAAAGGAGCAAAAAATATCATTAAGCTATGAGTTACAGTTCTTTCGTAAATAGGCAGATCAGTGAATATCATTCCAATAAATAACAATAGGAGTGTAAATATGTATAAAACTTGCCCTTTCGTTTTATTTTTTAGTACCATTCCAAAATCTCCTTCTCTTGGAATTTATTATAACATACTATATTCCCAAAACCATAGCCTATCTCTAGCTTGCAGATATCTACATTAATTTTTTATATCCTATTTACTACTTAAACACTACACCGCGCAAATTTTGCTTTTTCACCCTTCTTTGGCACAATTCCAACAATAACACCTTTCTTAATGTAATCGTATAAATCCCGCAAATCACACCTTTATCTACCCTAGAAATTTTCCTATCTTTTTCTTCTAAATTTTTCCACCAGAAAAATCTCAGTAAAATTTTTCCAAGTAATCCCACAACATATTTATGCTTGGTAATGTATATTCACATTTTTTTGATTTATATCATTTATCACTCAGATAAAACTAATTTATACAACTCTTCCCACTGGTTTAACCACCCTTCATAGTCCAAAAATTTTTGAGCACTTTGTTTTATAATTTCAGATTTACTTCTCCAATGTTCAATTTCGCTTTCAAACTTCAACATTTTCTCCTCTAAATCTCCTTCTTTATAAGGTTCAAAAAGCATACCATTTACGCCTTCTGAAATCATCTCTGGAATACCACCAATATTACTTCCAATAACTGGAACACCAAATGCAAAAGATTCTACAACAACCATTCCTAAGGGTTCATACCAAATACTTGGAACAATAGTAACATCAACTTTTTCAAAAAAATCTTTAGGATCTACTCTACCCATGAAAACAATAGAATTATCTTTGTATTTAGATTTTAGATATTCTTCATAATCTTTTTTTCCTGAACCAGCAACAAACAACCTATAATTTGGCTTTTTAATTTTATGGTAAGCTTTTAGTAAAACTTCTATTCCTTTATTTGGTGCTAAAGTTCCAATAAACCCAAAGTTTATATAATTTAAGTCCACCGTTTTATTTATATTCATATCCAATTTACGTAAATTATATATCACTTTTTTTATAGGAACATCTTGAAAATAACCATAACTTAAATAATGATTTAGTATAAAATTGCTTACCCCAACAACAGCTTTTAATTTATTTGATCTTAATTTATGAGGGAATCTCATTAGTATACAAATTAAGCACCTTTTTTTGCAAACAACATTGTTTTTAAACATATTAGCTGGACATAAGAGATATAAATCATGAAGAACCTGTATGGCTGGCATATTGGATTCACTTACAGCATCCCATATAGAACAAGACCAACCATAAGTATTATGAATTGATACAATATCAGGTTTAAAATCTCTAATCTGTTTAATTACAATTTTCTTAGATATAGGATTATAAATATCTAAAATATGCCATAACCTTCTCTTTAAAAAGGGTTGTCTTATCTTTCCATATGGTAAATAGACATTAGGAATTTTAGCCCTATAAACTGGAATTCCATTTATCACTTCTTCTTTATCATCTTTGTCCCAAAAACTTAAAACTTTTACCTCATGCCCCAAAACTTGACTTCCTTCGACAAGATCCCTTAAAATAATTTCTGCTCCGCCACCTATATATGGTTCATATAAAACATTTATAAATAATATTCTCATACACGTCGGGTGAAAAATTACCTCCATATTTGAGACTTCCTGAAAAAGCTACGAGCCTATAGCGTAGCCATAAAGGTAGGCAAGTAGGGTAATCCCTTTCCTCCACCTACTTACTCGGTTGAAAAGCTTTATCTGTGAATTTACACCCTCTACCACTTGCCTTATGCGAGGATGTCAACTTTTTAGTTTCATGATCGTATAAATGACGATAAGGGAGGCTAACCATCTATACACGGTTTCATACTTAGCATTCCAAAGAAACCTCTTGCAAACTATTAACCAGTCCAGTCTATGGAGGCCAAAAGTTGACATCTTCCATTCTTCTAAGATGCTTTTTAAAAGTTCATCATCCAGCTTTTTAACTCTGTAGTGATAGTCGCAAAGGGATGGCACATTAAAGCCTTCATTTTTTGCTTTTTCAAGGGTTTCTCTGTATGAATAGTTGTTAAGTACTTGAAAGAGCCAGAGGGTGATGATCAAAGTATCTTCGTATTTTCGTGGTCTTCCTTTCTTTTTTGCTTGTCTGTTTGGACTGACTCTCTTAAGAAAGTGGCTTACGAAAGTGTAAAGCTTTTTTAGGGGCAATCTACTTTTTCGCACAAAATCTAAGATTATCTCTCTCCCACCTCTAAGGCACTATTTTTAGAACAGCCTCAAGAAGCCTAAATGAGACACCTCGGG
>JBMSAU010000088.1:0-5134 GCA_049414625.1 Thermodesulfobacteriaceae bacterium | reverse complement strand
TCCCTCTCTGAAACAAAGGCAAGCATGCAAACTTTGAATAAGTTTCTAAAGTTTTCTCTGCTTGTCTCTCTACCTGTTATGCTTTTTCTGTTCTTCTTTCCAGAGATTCCCGTAAAACTTCTCTTTGGACATGGGAAATTTACACTAACCGATGTAGAACTAACTGCAACAGCTACCAAATATTATGCAATTTCCTTGTTTTTAGCCTTTGCTTGGGCAGTCCTCTATAGAACCTTTCAGATTATAAACTGGCTTATACCCGTGTTTTTTGTTGCTTTGATTGGTGTATTAGCTAACGGCTTTTTTAACTACCTGTTCGTAGTGGTTTATAAGCTTGGAATAGCTGGGATATGCTTGGGAACTTTTTTTGCTTATACCTTTCTTTGCGGAATATCCTATGTTATCTTAACACGAAAGCTAAAAGTGAAAAGATAGATTAAAATAAGGAACGATGACCTAAATCAAATGTCCCATATACTACACACAATGTTTAATGAAACAAAATAACGTATAGGGCATGCCAACTACCCCCGAGGTTGAGAGGGACAAGCCCTATAAAGGATTTTTAGAACATCCTCCACTCCCATTGAAATTTTTGCTAGACTTATGGTAAAATAATTCCCTTGAAAGATATCTTTTTGGAGGCTGAAAATGGAGCAAGACAAGACATACAATGATGAAATTGATTTATTTGAACTATTTCAAAAACTTTATGAACGAAGGTGGATAATAATAGGAATTACGGCATTTACTACTGTATTAGCTATCTTAGTTTCAGTGCTTATGCCAAAGGCTTATAAAGCGGAAGCTATAGTTGAAGTTCAAACAATGCAAGATCCGAAAATCATTATAATGCAAAGCCCAAAAATCATTGATATACCAGAAATTCAGGAAAGTATTAAAATTTATAAAGATGATGCTTTGAAGGATATACTAAAAAAAGTAAAAGTTTCTCCTGTAAGAAACTCTCAAAATATGGCTAAGATAGAAGTAGAAGGTATATCTCCACAAGTAGCTAAAGAAAATCTTGAGAAAGTTTTAGAGATAATTAACAAAAAATTATTTCCGCAAAAGATGGAGGAGCTTAAGAAAAAATATGAAACAAGGTTAAATCTTATAAATCAAACTATCTTGAATGTAAATTCAGGAAAATATGTAATTCTTGACCCCTCTAAAATGGCTGATTTATTAACAGAAAAAGAGCAAATTCAAAAATGGTTGCAGGACCCTAAGTTTGTTACTTTGGCAAGCGACATTCAAGCATCCTCGGAACCAATCAGACCAAAACCATTGCTTTATACATCAATAGGATTTATAACAGGGTTGTTCTTAGGCATATTTGTTGCACTCGTTTTAGAAGCTATTAAAAGTAGGAGAATGAGTATTAACCGTCCAGAAAGCTAAGGAAATGGGAGCAGGTGTTTGACAGTATGAAGCGAAAGATTGATTCAAGCTTTAAATTGCGGAGGAAGGGCTTAATAAAGAAAGCCTCTCCTGTCTGTGCTATTCTTTGGAACTTCTGGGTGCTTGGGTCTATTCTAAAGGCGATGTCTTAGGTGGAGGAAGAGTATGTTAAAATAAAATAAAGAGCCATGGATAAACTCAAATGTCCCATATGCTACACAGAGGTTGAAGAAAGGAATTTTAAAGAAACTTATGTTTCTCCTTACAACAACCAAGAATACAAGCGCTACGAGTGCCCAAACTGCGATGTTCATTGGTGGGAGCCGTTGAAGATTATTCCAGAGTTTTATGAAAGTGAAGTTTTTGAATATTGTGTTGCGTTTCACGAGGGTGTAGGAACAAAGCTTCTCGAACGCCATAAAGCCTTTTTTAAACACTTTCCTCCCAGCGTAAGAGGTAAGCTTTTGGATGTAGGTTGTGGAGACGGAAGGTTTTTAAAGCATGCCAAAGAACAAGGCTTTGAAGTGTGGGGGATAGACTTTGACAAAAAATCTGTAGAGAATGTAAAAAGAAACCTTGGTATTGAAACCGTTTTTGCCATGAGCTTGGAAGAGTTCTATGAATATGCTAAAGATAGAGGACTGAAGTTTGATGTAATCACCTTTTTTGAGGTTTTAGAACACCAGGATAAACCGAGGGAATTTCTGGAAATGGTAAAAGGGCTTTTGAAAGAAGGAGGATACATAGCGGGAAGTGTACCAAATAGGGAGTGTTTATTTGCAGAAATAGATTGGAATTATTTTCATATAGACTATCCTCCTCACCACTTTTTAAGGTTTTCAAAGTCTTCGCTTGAAAAAGCTTTGAATTTTTCTGGGTTTAAAGATGTTGAAGTTTATAAATCAGATCTTCCTCTCCCAACACTTTCTGCCTATCTTGAGAAAAAGTTTTTTGGAAACTTGGACAAACTTAAAGCAAAGTTGAAAAGTATGGTGCTTGGAGATGAGAGAAAAGCAAGAGTTTATACGGTGGAAGAGCTTGTGGAAGTTAGTCCAAATAAGGGGAAAGCCTATTTACTTATGATGCTTAAGCTAATCAGGAATGCTATACTTTTGCCTTTTGCTTTGGGGTATATTGGAAAGTTGAAGGAAAATGGAGTTAATTTATATTTCCATGCTGAAAAATAAGAAAATTAAAATTATTTTTGTTTTTGGTACACGACCAGAAGCTATTAAATTAGCTCCAGTCATAAAAGAATTTCAAAAAAATAATAAGCTTTTTGAAACTAAAATATGTGTAACAGCTCAACACAGAGAATTACTTGATCAAGTCTTAGATTTGTTTGAGATAAAACCAGATTTTGATTTGAACGTAATGGAAGAAAATCAAGATTTATACGAACTGACTAGCAAAAGTTTATTAAGATTAAAAGATATTTTTAAATTTTACAAAGCCGATTTAGTCTTTGTTCAAGGGGATACTACGACGGCATTTGCAGGTTGTTTGGCTAGTTTTTATCAAAAAATACCGGTAGCTCATGTGGAAGCAGGTTTAAGAACATATGATATTTATTCACCTTTTCCAGAAGAGATAAATAGACAATTAATATCCAGAATCGCAACTTATCATTTTGCTCCAACCTCTGGTGCTAAAAATAACTTGATAAAAGAAGGAATTAAAGAAGATAGAATTATAGTGAGTGGGAACACTGTAATTGATGCATTACTTTACATTTTAAAAAAAATAAAAAACAAAAAAATTGAAATCGATGGATACAGGGTGAGAGATAAAAAATATATTTTAGTTACGGCACATCGAAGAGAAAATTTTGGCGAAAGATTTTTAAATATTTGTCAAGCCATTAAGGAAATAGCAATTTCAAATCCTGAAGTTGATATAGTTTATCCAGTACATCCAAATCCAAATGTTAGAGTTCCTGCTTATAAGATTTTGAGCAATATACCCAATGTATACCTAATAAAACCGCTAGACTATTTACAATTTGTTTACTTAATGTCAAAAGCATTTTTAATTCTAACAGATAGCGGGGGAGTGCAAGAAGAGGCTTCTTGTTTGGGTAAGCCAGTGTTAGTAATGAGAGATAGTACAGAAAGAATTGAGGGTGTAAAGGCAGGGCTTGCTAAACTTGTGGGGACTGATAAAAATTTAATTATAGAGGAGGTTCAAAAATTGATAAATAATGAAAAAGAATATAAAAAAATGAGTGAAGCAAGATGTATTTATGGTGACGGTAAAGCTAGCAAAAGGATCGTTAATTTTATAAAAAAAGCGATGGGATTAAAGTAATGAGAGTAATTTTTGTACCATCATTTCCTTTCACCTTTATGCCTCCCGGTGGAGGTAGAATGCAAGTATTAAAAACAAAAGAATATTTAGAAAAACTTGGAGTTGAAGTTAAATTCTGGAATCCAGAAAAAAACTACGCCCTTGATAAGGATGGTGATATCTTTCATATTTTTAGTAGTGACTGGTCATTGGCCCAATTAGCTATGTTAATAAAAAAATTAGGGTATCCATATGTAGTGTCGACTATTTTTTGGGAGCCAAATTGGTTTAAGGTCATAGCTCACAAAGTTTTATCTCAAATTCCCTTAACTCAAACTAATTGGAGGAAACGGTTATTGAAAGAAGCAAACCTACTTTTGCCTAACTCAAATTTTGAAGCGAAGCATATAAGTGAAATTTTTAATATACCTTTAGAAAAATTTTGGGTAGTACCGAACGCTGTAGATTCTGATTTTATAGGTTTGGACCCTGATAGGTTTTGGGAGACTTATATTCCAGAATTATCAAAAAATGAACGATTTATTCTTTCTGTAGCAATTATAGAACCAAGGAAAAACACTTTATCACTCATTAAAGCTGCTTGTAAGATAGGAGCACCCTTACTGCTTATAGGATCGGAATCCCCCCTTCACCAGCAATATGTGCAACAGGTTAAAGATGAGATTGAAAAAGCAAAAAAGAAAATTTTCATTAAGCATATACCCGGAATTTATGATAGAACAATGTTAGCTAATGCTTTTTCTTCGGCATGGGTACATGCTTTAGTAAGTTTTATAGAGACGCCCGGTATTTCAACACTTGAAGCTGGACTGAATGGTGCTAACCTTGTTGTGAGTAGATTGCCGCCTGTTTTAGAATATGTAGGCGATTATTCGTGGTCGGTAGATCCCCACAATATAGAAAGCATAGCTGAAGGATTGGAAAAAGCACTTAATTCTCCAAGGAATTTTAAAAATGCTAAAGATCATATTAAAAATAATTTTACATGGGAAATTGCGGCTAAAAAAACTTTGGAAGGCTATAGAAAGGTTTTAGAATCATGAAAATCCTATCTATTCTTTCACCAGTAAAATTTGGTGGAGGAGAAAGGTTGCTTTTGGATCAGGCAAAAGTTTTTAGGGAGAAAGGAATAGAATATGTAATTGTTTGCTTAAATAGATCTTCGGAATTTGAAAAACTTTTAAATCAAGAGAATATTAAATATTTCAATTTAACCGATATAGAATTTAAACAAACGCCGACAAAAAAGGAATATTTGTTTTTATTTTTTAAGCTACTCCCTAAGATTTTTAAATTGAGAACATTAATCCGAAAAGAAAAGCCAAATATCCTACTTTCAAATGGTTTTCCAGCTGCGTTTTTAGTTCCTTTATCGGTTTTATTCCTAAAAGCAAAACCTAAAATTTTTTATGTGCATCATTTC
>JBMSAU010000087.1:0-2161 GCA_049414625.1 Thermodesulfobacteriaceae bacterium | reverse complement strand
AAAAATTCCAATCTTTCATTTTTCTTTTTTATATAATCTGAATTTCTTTCTAAAAACTCAGCATATATCTCTATTAGACATCCTAACCTACCGTAATCAATTTCATAACCCATATCCCCACCTCCTTATGATTTTTGTTTTTATTTTCTCTTTTGACCTGGCCTCAATCCCAAATATCCTACACCACAAGTTGATGAACATAAAATAGAACTAAATTCAATCTTTATTCTTTTATCTTTTAAATTTTTATTCTCGCTGTGATTTAAATTTTTATTCTCGCTATGATAAAACATAACTTCTGTGGGAGGATTATCCCCAGGATACACAACGATTGACGCTCTACACTGCAAAGCATCTCTATAAGTATGCATCTTATATACATCCTCAATCTTTACCACTTTTTCCAAATTTCCTTCTCTAATAGCTTCCTCTTCCACCTCTAAGTTCTTCAAATCTTCATCTAATTCCCTTAGGTCAAACCTAAACTTAGCATCAAAAACAACTTCTAACTTTTCATCTTTTACATCTTTTATAACTTTTATAAGCGAAAAATCTGGACGAAAATTAAAGGTATATCCTTTACAAGTTTTATTATACACAAGCTTGTATCCTTTTCCTAAATCTGCTTCAGTCTCTACTGCAAGACCACCTTGTGGACCTTCTTTGATTCTAAACACTGGCTTTGCTTCTTCTCCATTTATAACCTTTGCCAACATCTCAGACAACTTAAAAAAGCACCAGAATTCATAAAGCTGGTCTATCCTTCTATTATCTATCGCTTCTTGTATGTTGTTAAATATGGGGATCCTTGCAAGGTGTAAAAGCCTATAAATGTTTAAACACTCACGATAGCCGTCTCGCTTTAATAAAACTTGTGATGATGCCGGAAAAATAGTCATCTCTCCTACATCAGCAAAAAGCGGTTCAGCTCTCAGATACCTTACATAGTTTCGTAACCTCTCTATTTGTTTCTTATGTAAACTATCTTCTTTTAAAATATTCAGTCTTTCTAACTCATCGCACCAATAGAGAATAATGTCCATGAACTTTTTGATAAAACGATTTTCAGGATTGTCTAAGGTCTCTATAAACTGCCTCTGGTAAACTTTTAGGGGAAGATATTTGGTATCCGTTTTCTTATTTTTAAAAAATTCAGCTAAATGTCTTAATTCCCCTCCTTTATACTCCTGCAAATATTTAGGATGTTTAAGCATCATAATGATTGTGTCTTCATCTACATACTTTGTTTCGTTAAGATATACCCATTGTTCTTCGGTTGCTAATTTTCTGTAAGGATTGTGCCAAATGGTTTGAAGGGCTTGGATTATAGCTTCTGCATTATGAACTAAGGTATGAAGGACAAAGACTGGAGATGGTGGATAAGAATACTCCTCAGTATAAAATTCAGTAGGTGAGCTTAAGTCAAAAGGACATGTAGCAAGGTAATTGATTAAATCATCTATTAAAGCCCTAAGAAATTGGCAATAGGGAAGCTTACCCTTTTGCTCATTTTCAGCCAAAGTAGTCTTACTTGAAATAACTTCTATCGGGTCCGTAATGATTTCTTCCCCATTCTTAAACTTCACCCTTATATAGCTTTTTCCAAGGTAGTTTCTGAAAGTGAAAGAATAACAGCCATTAAGGTATGGAATTTTGTTTGCTTCTTGGGCGCCAAAGTAAATTTTTTCAACCTCTCTGCCAGAACTATCCTCTACCTTTACCCAAAGCTCTTTCCATTCTTCAACGACAACGGGCGAGATTTCAAAATCTTGAGAAATAGTAGGTTTTTCCGTTGAATCCGTTAAAATTGGACTTTCGCTGTGTATTTCTTTTAAGGTCAATCTAAAACCATCCTCTTCCCAACAAACTGTGTTTTTATCCTCACATTTTTTCCATTTTTTCTTCATACCTTTGCTCTTATTTATTATTATACTCTATTTCCCCACTACCCTCTCCGCTAAACTTGCGATCCTATGGGCTCTTTCTTGCCTCACCCCTAAATAAACTACTAAAAAACATTCTACTACCTCGTGAATTAGCGTTTTAAGCCTTTCCTTCCTTGATAGCTTATTATACACATATATTTTCTTTTCCCAAGTCCATACTCCATGCTCTTCTTCAAGGTTAAAAACCTCTCCTGTTATACTATCAACGACTATTC
>JBMSAU010000086.1:0-2098 GCA_049414625.1 Thermodesulfobacteriaceae bacterium | reverse complement strand
GCAGTATTGAGTAGAGTATATAGAGCAAATCTTATTGTTTCCGATGAATTAAGTGAGACATTAAGAGGTGATAAAGGATTTGGAAGCACAGGTATATGATAATAAAGGATGAGAATAAAAAATTATCAAGAAAATCAACTTATGTGAAAAAGGTTTTGAATGCTTACAATATGTTTTGATTTTTTTATTTGCAACAAATAGAAAAAGCAGCAAAAGAAAAAAATGCTACAACAAATAACAAATATAGAACAACTACTCCTATATATTACAACATTATTGTTACAACCTTTTGTTAGCAGATACAATGTTTATGATTTACTTGAAGATGATATCTTTCTTGATAAACTATCTTTTTACATTTATCTAGCTTTTAAGGATATAACTTTATCTGATGAGGATAAATCTTTAATCAACTACTATGTTACAAACAATGATTTCAAAGAACAAATAATTGATATGCTCGAAGATATATCATCAAATAGGCTAGATGTTATGCAAAGCCTAGATCAGTTCTATTTGGAAAATAAAGATATTGTAGATAGTGTAACAAAACTATTTATAGAGGATTTTGAATCTAGTTACGAAAATACAGAATTGAAACAAGAATCTTTGTCTTTATCATACGTAGAAACGGAAAGCACAAAAACTATTAGCAAAACTAAAACAAATACAATTGCATATAGATTTGTACTGCATAAGCATACAGCCAAAAGAGCTGGTGTACATTTTGATTTTAGAATTGAGTATGCTAAGGATTATGTTTATAGCATAGCATTCAGATATAATCCATTTGAGCAAAGCAAAAGCCTTGGTATACCACAACCAATACATGAATCATATTGGATTGACTTTGAAGGAGAGATAAAAGAAGGATATGGAGCAGGCAAAGTAGAAATTGTAGCAAAAGGTTATGCTAAATTCTATCAAACAGACAAAGGAACATTAATAATAGATACTGTAAGCAAAAAATATGGTCAAGTAACATTTGCTATCGTAAAGCTAGACGATGATAATAAAATAATGGTTGTTAAAACAAAAAAATATAACTCAGAGGAAAATAAAAAGGAGCTAAAAATACCAACAAAAAAGGAGATAGATAAATTACTTAGGTAATTTTTTTTTACTTTTGAGTGACCATTTGTTTAAAATTCTCTTCCAATAGATTTTCTATGTTCTTAAGATAGTCAAATCTTTTTTGTATTACATCCAAATTATGTTCGACAATTTCTTTAACTTCTTTTGATAAAGTTATCAATGAATCTGGGTATACTGATGCTCTCATAATTTGCTTGTTGTTCTCATAATATATTGTCATGGGTCTCAATAGAGATTCTTTTATTGGTTCATACCTAAACTCCTTCAATCCTGTCAGCAATTCTTTGATCACTTCCATCGCATACAATTGATTTTTATTGTAGTAATACGGTTCATAATTTATGTCAATTTCTATCCTATCAAAATTATGAGCCAACAATATATATGGGCTTCCATATATAAATCCTAGCCCTATATATGCATCATTCACAAATTTTTTGAGGAATGATATTTGTGAGTAATCGATATATGGTAGTATAGCATGAGTCATATCATCACCGTCATCCTCAAAATATATCTTCATGTAATAGTTGAATAGTCTGTCTTCTTTTCCAATCTCAACAAATTTTACGATTAAATTAAATAACGCGTTCGTAGCTTGCTCCTGCAGTCCTAGCATGTCTTTAAATTTAGATAACTTTTATGAACCAGAATCTAATAAGAAGAATCATCTACGACTAGTCTAAATTTATCATTATGAGATTAAATCTGTGGTCTAGGAAAGGATTAATTAATTTTGAATATGTAATTGATAAGGAATCACAATTGCCTATGGTATTCATAAATGCTATTCAAGGTGATTATAAGGGAGATTTCAAAGGAACTGCATTGAAAACTGATACAAAAATAACAACCAAATTATCGTTCGAGGAAATAATAAAATTACTATACGCTATTAAGAATAAAAGTGATATTAATTTCATGAGAGACAATGTAAACAGAAACATAAATTTCAAGTTTGAAGATAAATATTGTCTAATTAGCATGAATAAAGTAGGAGTAA
>JBMSAU010000085.1:0-38991 GCA_049414625.1 Thermodesulfobacteriaceae bacterium | reverse complement strand
CGCAAAGAGGCGGTGGAAAAGGTGGCTATAGAGGCAGACTACAAGCTTACGTTGAGGATGATTGATGTGCATTTTTTGATTAATTCTTTGAATACCATTCTTGAACTTATTGAGCGTGACAAAAAGCTTCTTGAAGACTTCACAAATCATCTTGTTCGGTATCTTAGAGGCGTCTTGACCACAGCCAAAATCATTCCAATAAGGAAGGAGTTGGAAATCGTTAAGTCCTATATCTTCGTGGAGAAGGTTCGCAAAGGTAGAGAGATAGTGCTTAGCATCGAAGCGGATGAGTCGCTCTTAGATGAATCTATTCCATCCCTTATCCTTCAGCCTATAGTCGAAAACGCTATAAGGCATGGGATGCCCGAGGATAAAGACAAACCTTTTGGGATCTCGATAGGCGTTAAAAAGAACGGTAAATACATCCTCTTCACCGTGCTAAACAACGGTAGACCGATCGAAGAATTTCGTCCCGGACTCGGTTTATCCCTTCTTATTAAAAAGCTCGAGGTTCATGAGGGAAGTTTGATACTCAAAAGCAAAAACCCGCCCTGTTTTATGATTTTGCTTCCCCTTAATTCTCAGAAAAGGGGAATGACCAATGAAAGTGCTCATAGTTGACGATGAGCCTTTTGCTCTATTGAGGCTTGAGAGGTTGCTGAGGGAAGCCTCTGTGGAGGAAGTGCTAACAGCACAGAACGCCTATGAAGCAAAAAAGATATTGGAAGAAAATCCAGATATTGAGGCAGTGTTTCTTGATATTCGCATGCCCGGAAAGGATGGAATTCAACTCGCGCGTGAAATAGTTGGAGAGAGGGACGATGTGTTCATCGTCTTTCAAACAGCATACGAGGAGCACAGTCTTCAAGCCTTTGAAGTAGGGGCCATAGGCTATCTTACTAAACCTTATTTTCTTGAGGATGTGATAAGAGTTTTGAACAGGATCAAGAAGTTCAGAGGAGAAAAGCCAAGAATTCAGGTTTTGGATAGGTCTGAAAATCTTATACCAATACCTCTCTCAGACATTTATTATTTTGAGGCAAAGCTAAAACATAGCCTTTGCGTTACCCGAAGAGGCGCTTTTGTCTGTCCTAAAAGCATCGGTTATTTGGAAGAGGCTTTGAAAGCTTACGGTTTTTTGCGGGTTCATAAGTCATATCTCGTAAACTTAGATAAGGTCGCAAGCTTTAGGTCCCTTCCTGATGGAAAGATTGAAGTTTGTTTCAAAGACTTGCCTCATAAGATAATAACAAGCAAGCTTGGAGCGAAGAAATTAAGAGAAGTTTTGAGAATATGGTCCTAAAAGGAGAGGAGGTGAAGGCCATCCCTGCAACCAAAATTTGCGTGTTTGATGCGGGTTATCTTCACGACATCTCTTTTAAACATGGAACATAAGGTCAGAGCCTGGTTTGGGCTATGTTAGTTTAGAGGTTTGGGATCGAGGGACATGGCAAGGGTGTATGAATCAGCAATCGGCTGCCACATTTTTAGCCAATGAGTAAAAAGTATAAAAGAGCGATTGTCTGGTTTAAGCGAGACCTAAGGGTTGAGGATAACGAAGCGTTGCACAACGCCTGTCTCTTGGCAGAGGAGGTTATTCCAATTTTTATCTTCATTCCAAGCCTTCTTGAGAGGTTTGGAAAAAGGAAAGATAGGCTTGGGTTCATTGTTTCAGCATTAAGAAAGCTTGATAAAGACCTAAGAGAACTTGGCGGCAAGCTTTATGTTTTTCGCGGAGAGCCTGATGAAGTTTTTCCTTACATCATAAAGACATCTCAGGCCCAGGCTGTTTTCACAAACAAAGCACTATCTTTTCTTGGAGAAGAATACGAAAGAAGAGTAAAAACTTTCTTAAGGTCCTATGGGGTTGACTTCAATTATTATCTTGGAAATTTTCTTTGCGATGTAACAAAAATCCCTTTTAAAAAGGTTTACAGCCATTTTTTTAAAGAATGGATAAAAGGATTAAGGCTTGAAGTATTCCCAAAGCCAGTAAGGATAAAGACTCCAGAATTACCATTTCCTACCTTGGCTCAAATTACAAGAGAACTTGATTACGAAGAAAACAGATGTTTTCCTATAGAGTTTGGTTTCAGGAGGCTCGAGGAATTTGATTTTAGGGCATACAGCGAACTTAGAAACAGGCTTGACCTTGATGGCACTTCTAAACTTTCTCCCTACATCCGTTTTGGCGTTATTTCGTTGAAAAGGATTTATGGGAAAGCTATCGAGCAAGCTGGATTGAATTGTCAGTATGTTAAAGAACTAGCCTGGAGGGAATTTTGGTATCATATCAAGCATTACTTTCCTGAACTCAAAAATTTAGAGTTTCAGGAAAAGAGAAGAGGCATTCCTTGGAGCGATGATCAAGTTATTTTTAGAGCCTTCGTTGAAGGAAGAACTGGTTATCCTATAATTGATGCGGCGATAAGACAGCTTCATGTTGAAGGCTATATGCACAACCGAGCAAGGATGATTGTTGCCTCTTTCTTGACTAAAGACCTATTTATAGATTGGCGTTTGGGGGAGGACTTCTTCAAGGAGCATCTTATAGATTACGACGAGGTGGTAAATGTAGGTAATTGGCAGTGGGTAGCATCCGTTGGTGCTGACCCAAAACCCTTTAGAATGTTTAACCCCATTCTACAGTCAAAAAAGTTTGACCCCGAAGCTAAATATATTAAAAAGTATCTCCCAGAGCTAAAAGAACTTCCACCTCACATGATCCATGATCCTCTTAGGTATAAACTCCCTTACCATCGTCCAATCGTTAATCACTTTGAGAGAGTAAGAAGGGTCCGCGAATATTTCGTGAGAAATCTAAAATAGAAGAAGGGTAAGCCGATTGCTAAAATTACCAAAGAAAAAGCTTTAACCTGATTTTAAAAGAATGGCTGGGTCAACCTTTGTAGCTCTATAGGCAGGGTATACTCCCGCAAAAATCCCGATGATGATGGTCAAAAGAGAAGAGACTAAAACGGGTTTTACAGGAACGATCAAAGGATAGTTAAAGGCAGGAAGCAGAATAAAAACTAATATCAGTCCAAGGAGTATTCCTATAATACCGCCGGCTAAGGTGATAAACAAGCTTTCCATTAGAAACTGCATAAATATATCTCTTCTTTGAGCTCCTAAGGCTAAACGTAAGCCTATTTCCTTTGTTCTTTCATTGACTGATAAGGTCATTATCCCCGCAACCCCAAGGGCGCCTACGATTAAACACAAGATTGATACGCTTGCTACCAAGCTTGAGAAAATTCTCGTAGTTTGCTCCTTTGCTTGCACAACGTCTTCGGCTTTAAGAATGGAAAAATCCTTTCTCTTTGGGTCAACCTTATGACGCTTGATGAGAAGCTCTTCTACTTGTTTCACTAAATAGGGCAAAGTTGATGTGGACTCAGCTTTTATAAAGATGCCTGTTAAATAGTCTACATTAAAGAGGGCAGACATGGCTGTCGTGTAAGGGACCAAGACCTGATCATCCTGGTCCTGCCCGCTTGCATCAACTCCAATGGGTGCTAAAACTCCAATCACCGTGAAAGGAAGCTTGCTTACTAGGACCTTTTCTCCAACCGCAGACTTTTCGCCAAAGATCTGATTTTTTATCTTATATCCAAGGATGACCACCTTGCTTAAGGTTTGTATTTCCTCTCTGGAGAAATTTCTCCCTTCAAGTAGAGGATAATTTCGCATAATAACATACTCTTCGTTTACACCGTTAACAGTAGTGATAAGATTAACACCCTCACCCCTTACCACAGTTTGTCCGGTATAGATAGGAGAGATGTTTTTAACTCCAGGGAGGTTTCTTAAAGCTTGAGCGTCCTCAACTTTGAGCGTTGTCATCTGCTCTGTCTGCATTGCCCGCCCAGCCATCACCCTTGCCGACCCAGAGATAACCATAAAAAGGTCTGGTCCAAAGGTTTCTATCTCAGCAAGGGTTTTAACCTTAGCGGATTCGCCGAAGGAATTCATGATGAGTAGAGCAGAAACCCCTATGATGATACCAATTAAGGAAAGAAGGAGCCTAAGCTTCTTATGAAGAATCGCACCGAATAAAAGTTTTAACTTTAGCTTCATGGCGGTTAAAGACTTTTAAGGAGGATAGCAGGCTCAACCTTCGTTGCCCGAATGGCTGGAATTATGCTGAAAATAAGAGATGTTGTCACGGAAAAAATTAGGCTCAATCCAAAGGTCGTCCAGGAAAAGAGGGGTTTTAAAGGTGTAAAGGCGGATATAAGATGCATGACTCCAAGGCTAAGAATCCATCCCACAAAACCACTAAGAAGAGCAACCGTTAGGCTCATAGCAATATAATGAGCGAAGATAATCCTGTTTGTGGCTCCAAGCGCCCTTCGTAGAGCAATTATTCCAGCCTTTTCTTCTACCATAGCTGACATAAGATTTAGAATAACAACACCGCTTATGACAAGACTGATTAAGGATATGGCAAGGAGAAAGGTTTGCAGCACCCTTTTAGCAGAGAGAAACCTTGCAGCCACAAAATCTGGGGTAATGATCCTAAAATCATCTGGCGCAATTCCGTAAAGATTATGCCTTTCCCTTAGGATTGATCGGATCAAGGGGACAGCGGTCTTTTGTTCAGCCGTGGGATGAAGGATGACTTTTATAGCGGTGATGTAATCTCTGTTAAAAAGCCTTCTCTGAGCGGTAGTAAAGGGCACAAAAACCCTTTCATTAAGGGGAAAACGCCCAAAGGAAGGTTTTTCTTCAAGTATGCCAATTATGGTGAAATGCTGCCCGGCGATCATGATCTTATCCCCTATAGGATTAGCAATTCCAAACTTTTTAGGAATATCGCTTCCGAGCACTACAACTTTGTTTAGCTTTTCAATGTCTTCATCTTCGATAAAACGACCAACCTTAACATTCCATGCGTTTGCAGGGGCATAAACTGGGAACACTCCCTCAACCCTTATCTTTTCAACCTGCCCTTTATAACTAACCTCTAAAGTGCCGCCTGAAGTTGGGGAGACAAGTTTAACAAAAGAAAGCTTCTCTAAAGCTTTGGCGTCCTCTAATTTAAGGGTATCTGAACGGGTAAGCCCAACGCCCATAAACCTCTGCCCACCAGCCAAGATCAAAAGGGCATCTTTGCCAAAATTGAGATTGGCGAGGGTATCAAGCACCTGCTTTTCTGCAGATTTACCAAGGGCATATATAGTGTTTATCGCCGTTAAACTTAGGACCAAGGCCAAGACCATGAACACTAAATTTACCTTGTTTGAAAGAAGCTCTTTGACAACCTCCCGATAGTAAGCTAAAAAAAGGAAAAACCTATTCTTCAACAAAGACCCCATCCTTTAAAAACTTTACCTTTTTTGCGCTTTTTGCTACCTCAGGATCATGCGTAACAAGGATTATGGTTAAGCCCTCTTCATTTAACTCTTTGAGAATTTTTACCACCTCTTGACTGCTCTTAGAATCAAGGTTCCCTGTTGGCTCATCCGCAAGAAGTAGTGATGGCTTGTTGATTAAGGCTCTGGCAATGGCAACCCTTTGTTGCTCTCCCCCTGATAGCTCAGCAGGTTTTAAATTTTTCTTATTTTTAAGACCAAGCCTATCAAGAAGAAGAGATGCCCTTTCCACATCCTCTTCGGTTATCCTTCCTCGGTAAAGGGTTGGAAGAAGGACATTTTCTAAGGCTGTTGCCCAGGGCACTAAGTGAAAGGCTTGAAAGATAAAGCCTATCTTTTGGTTTCTAAGGTGGGCCATCTCCGCTTCTGAAAGGGTTGACACTTCTCTTCCTTCAAAAAGATAGCTTCCTGAAGTTGGCTTGTCAAGAAGACCAAGGATGTAGAGGAGGGTTGATTTTCCACCCCCTGAGGGACCCATTATGGCTAAAAAATCTCCAGCAAAAACTTCAAGATTCACCCCTTTTAAGACTTCATAGGAAATCTTTCCAACTACGAAGACTTTTTTGATGTCTCTCAAAAGGATTAAAGGTTCAGACACCTTACCAGATGCCAACAAGGTCAGTTTTTGAAAGCCCAGATAAAACTTCCACCTTACCTTGAGACTCCCATCCCGTGGTAATGTATTGTTTTTCAACCTTATCTCCACGCTTTACGTAAACAAACCTCTTGCCCTTTTCATCAACCTTTATGGCTCGAGCTGGTATCTGCAAAGCCTTCTCTTTTTTGTCAGCAATGATGGTTACTTGAGCCGTCATCTCAGGGCGTAGATAGCCCTCATAGGGGGTTAAAATGTCCAAGACTGTATTGTAAAAGACGACATTATTTCTAATTATAGCCCCTGGGTATATGGTTCGCACCTTGGCTTCAAAAATCTTATCTGGGAAGCTATCTACGCGAAACCTTGCTGGCATACCAGGCTTTATCTTGCCAATATCGGTCTCATCGATGTAGCAGTGGACTTCAAGCTTTGAAAGGTCAATAACTGTGATGAAGGTCGGAGCATTAAGTCCGGCAACGATCGTTTCTCCCTGCTGAGTTGAAACCTCGGAAACATAGCCGTTAATCGGACTGTAGATAAAAGCATAGCTAAGCTTTACTTTTGAGGCTTCATACTGGTTTTTAGTTGACAAAACCAAGGCTTGGGTTCTTTTTAGTTCTTGATTATATTCCTCTTCTAAGGCTGAAAGTTTGGCAAGTTCAGAGGCAAGCTGATTTTCCTTGACCTCCACATCTCGCTCTATT
Organism: Thermodesulfobacteriaceae bacterium; assembly: GCA_049414625.1. Lineage (GTDB taxonomy): Bacteria > Desulfobacterota > Thermodesulfobacteria > Thermodesulfobacteriales > Thermodesulfobacteriaceae > WYEG01. Next base: position 32,311 of record JBMSAU010000085.1, on the reverse strand, counting down.
CTTTCAAGGTCGTTTTTTGAGATTAAACCTTCTTGATAAAGGACAAGAAGCCTTTCCTTTTCCCTTTTTAGCTGAGCTAACTCTGCCTTGATTGCAGAGATGACCATTTTTTGAGCTTTAATTTTTTCAGGATAGGTTCTTTTTATTTTCTCATGCTGGGCTTGGGCTTGAAGATATTCTTGATAGTTCTTTTCTACCTCTCTTTGCAGGTCAGCATGCTCAATGATGGCGATAAGCTGACCAGCCTTGACATAGTCTCCTTGCTTCACAAAGAGCTTTTCTACTCGGCCCGAAATCCTTGCTCCAACCTTCACTTGCGCACCAACTTGGGGTTTTACAGCACCCGTTGCTGAAATTTCAAGATACATAGGTCCTTCTTCCACTTGGACAAACTTCGTAGGTAAAGCCTCTTCTTTTTTTCCTCCCTTCTTTGAGCAGGCTGAGGTAGAAAATAAAATAATTAAAAAAAGAAAGAAAAGAGGTAGCTTCATATCAGGCTACTCCAAACCGGGGATAAATCCAGCCGACCGTTTAAGGACAAAATAGCTTTTATACCAGTCGTAGCGAGAAGTAGCAACCTGGCTTCTTGCTTGAGATAGCCTAGCAAGTGTGGTTGTCAAGTCCACTATGCTTGCAAGCCCATTCTCATACCGCTTCTTCACCATTCTGTAATCTTCTTCCATCTTTTTTAACCAAGCAAGAGAGGCAAAATAATACTCCTTCTTCGTGAGGTAGGTTTGATAGGCGGAAAACACTTCCTGCTCTATGCTTAGCTCAAGAGCTCTTTTTTCAAAATTTTTCTTTTCTAAGGTTGCCCTTTCAGCAGAGACCTTAGCTGGCGTTGAAAAACCAGTAAAAAGGGGAAGATTAATTTTTATTCCAAATGTAAATTCGCTATCCCTATCTGGGAAGAAAGATTTATCGACGCGATATAAAGAAGTGAAAAGGTCAATAGTTGGGAAATATTCTCCTTTTACGCTTTTTATTCGGTTTTCTTGAGCTAAGATTTCTTTTTCTTTAGCCAGAAGTTCTGGTCTTTTCTTTTTGGCAAGAGATAGCAAGCTTTCAAAATCCGGATCCGTTAGCAACTCCTCAGGAAAATCTAAAAGCTCCGTGTCCTTTGCCTCTAAAACCGAAAGATTAAGAAGAGTTAGCAAGTTCGTCTTTGCTATCTCGGCTGTATATTTATATTTTATAGAGTTTGCTTCGGATTCCTTAAGCTTTGCCTCGGCATTGAGAACATCAGCAAGGGGTGAGAGTCCAACTTCATAGCGCTTCTGAGCAAGCTTAAGCAAAACTTTGGCATCCTCTACATCGTTGAGCGAGGCTTCATAAAGGGATTTAGTTTTAAGATAATCTAAGTAGGCTGAAACCACCCTCAAAGCTATGTCCTGTATTTTAGCCTTAACCAGAGCATCAGAAACCTCGACAAGCCTAAGAGCTTCCTGATAAGCATACCAGGTAGAAAAGCCAGAAAAGACATTCCAAGTAAGCATTAGACCAAATTGATGTCTATATTGATGTCTATCCAAAATTCTATCCAAAATTGGTATGTTTTTACCACGCTCTTCTTTTTTTTGATAGTTGTAGTTGTAGCTAAGGTAAAGTTTGGGGAAGAATTCAGCACGCACTATATTCTTTTTAAAAAAAAGAGATTCCTTTTCCTTTATGGCTGCGCTAACCTCTGGGTTTTGGGATATGGCTATAGAAACTGCTTCCTTTAAAGAAAGAACTCTTTTAGCCTGAGCTTTAGAATAGAAGCTAAGGCTTATGAAAATAAAAAAAGAAACCAGAAAAATTGAAAACAATATATTTTTCATCTTTCTCATCTTGAAAAAATTTTAGCATGCTAAAAGAGATTATCAAGGTAAACCGAGGTATCTCCTTTTTAAGAAAACGATAAAAAGAAGACATCCTGGCTTACGCCTTGAGGGGATAGCCTACCTCTGTGTTCATGCCGAGCGCAAGCCGAGGCATCCCTCACTCCGTTCCGGACAGCGTCCCATAAGACACTTCGTTCGGGACGGCATCCCTAAGGAGCCCCTCTCGGCTTACGCTTTGGAATGACAAAAAGTAGGCTAGGGGCGACAACATGGGGCTTCCACAAATTTTTAAAACAGCCTTCCTTTTTCTGTTGATGCTTTAACTTGTTAATAGTAAAATTTTTAGAGACATGGGTTCTGAAACATCTACTTATAGGAAAGGATTTTATGCAGAATAAGGCTGAGCTTGTGGAGAAAATTCTAAAGCTTAAAGAAAAACGAAAAGCCATCATTCTTGCCCACAACTATCAACCCCCAGAGATCCAAGATATTGCTGACTTGAGAGGCGACTCCTTAGAACTTAGTCTTAAAGCAAGCAAAACCGACGCTGAGGTGATAGTCTTCTGCGGCGTCTTTTTCATGGCAGAAACTGCAAAGATTGTTTCTCCGCAAAAGAAAGTTGTTATTCCTGTTGGCTCAGCCTGCTGTGATATGGCGAACATGGTGTCACCTGAGGATGTAAAAGCCTTAAGAGAGAAGTATCCTGGGGTTCCGGTTGTCACTTATGTTAACTCAACCGCTGAAGTGAAAGCCCTGAGCGATGTTTGCTGCACCTCAGCCAATGCTATAAAGGTGGTGGGAACCTTTCCAGATAAAAGGATCATCATGCTTCCTGACATGAACTTAGCAAGGTATGTTCAAAGGTTTTATCCCGATAAAGAAATTATCTACTTTGAGGGTTTTTGCCCCTTTCATCATATGCTCTTGCCCGAAGATGTTATGAAAGCAAAAAAGGAGCACCCCTCCGCAGTTTTTATCGCCCATCCAGAGTGTAGACCAGAGGTCATCGACCTTGCCGATTATGTTGCCTCAACAAGCGGTATGCTGAGGCTTGCAAAAGAGCTTCCTCATAAGGAATTTATCATCGGCACCGAGGTTGGTCTGCTCTATCCTCTTTCTAAGGAGAATCCGGATAAGGTATTCTATCATCCAGCGCCAGATAAGATGGTTTGCCCATCCATGAAAAAAATCCGCCTTGAGGATGTGCTAAGAGCTCTTGAAGAGCTTGAGTTTGAAGTCGTCTTGCCTGAGGAAGTTCGAACAAAGGCTTACAACGCCGTTAAAAGAATGCTTGAAATAGTGTAGTGAGACTTTAGCCTTGCTTTTAGACCTCTTAGAGGAGTTATCACCCCTTCCCTTTGTCAAATTCATGGAACTTTGTTTGTATCATCCTGAGTATGGATACTATGCTCGAGGGAATTTACCCGGAAAGCAGGGAGATTTTGTGACAGCTCCCTGCATTCATCCCGTTTTTGGCGCAACCATCGCCAGGCAAATTTTAGAGATGTGGGAAGTTCTCGGAAGTCCGAAGGATTTTCTAATCCTTGAAGCAGGAGCTGGGCAAGGATACTTAGCCTTAGACATCTTGACCTATCTTAGGAAAAAGGGCTACTCTTTTAAATACGCCATAATTGAGCCTTTCCCAGCTATAAGAGCAGTTCAAGAGGAAGTTTTGCAGGACTTTCTTGATGATGTATCCTGGTATACTACACCCAAGGATGTTCCTTTATTTCAGGGGGTTTTCCTTGCAAACGAGCTTTTTGATGCCTTCCCAGTTCATCTTGTAGAAAAAAGAGAGGGTGAACTACATGAAGTTTGGGTTGAGGTGAAGGGTGGGCACATAAGAGAATTCTACGAAAAGTTTTGCGACCCAAGAGTTTTAAGAAGAGTCTACAGGTTCTTCCCTTATTGGTGCGAGGGATACCGCACCGAGGTCTGCTTAACCATAGAAGATTTCTACAAAGAACTTGCTCAAAAGTTGATTAAAGGCTTCTTCTTTATCATCGATTACGGTTATCCAAGACAGGATTATTACTCACCTGAGCGAACTTGCGGGACTTTAGTTTGTTACTATAGGCATCGGTTAATTGACAACCCTTATCTTGCACCTGGGCATACGGACATTTCCTGTCATGTAGACTTTACTCTGCTAAGAGAGCTAGGAGATAAGTATGGTTTGCTCACCCTTGGTTTTACTCAGCAAGGTCCTTTCTTAGTCTCCTGCGGCATAGATAGGGTCCTTTTAGAAGTTTCGGAAGGAAGCTATAGGGATCTGAACGCGGTTAAGAGGCTAATCTTACCTGAAGGGCTTGGAGGAAGCCACTGGGTCTTAGTGCAGGGAAGGCTCTACAGCAACATATTCGAGGTTAAGCTTTCAGGCTTCAGATTAAGCAACCGAACCAATCTCCTTCTGGGCGATTTTAGCTCAGTGTAAGGAGAAGAGATGTTCGTTTAAACAAGTTAACAATATTTTGTGTGACTCTTGTCGTCCCGATGTGCCAACGAGTTTTTTCGCCTAATTTCTCCAGGAGATGAAGTCCAAGAGATGAAGAAAGATAGTATTGATGATATAATATTCTTTCGAAATTTTTAAAGTTTTTGGGGGCTAAGGTGAAAAAGAGGGTTCTTAGCGGGATGAGACCTACTGGTCCTTTACATTTAGGACATCTTCACGGCGTACTCAAGAATTGGCTTTCTTTGCAGGAAAGTTATGAATGCTTCTTTTTCGTTGCCGATTGGCATGCTTTGACCACTGAGTACGAAAATCCTCACAAGATAAAAGAGTTCACAAAAGAGCTTCTCTTAGAATGGTTTTCAGTGGGCATCGACCCAGAAAAGGCAGTAGTGTTTATTCAATCAGATGTTAAAGAGCATGCTGAGCTTTATTTACTCTTAGGGATGATTACTCCTGTGCCATGGCTTGAGCGGAATCCCACTTACAAGGAGATGAGGGAAAACCTCAGGGATAAGGATTTAAACACCTATGGTTTCCTTGGCTATCCAGTGCTTCAGGCTTCGGATATACTTATCTATAAAGCTCAACTTGTCCCTGTAGGGATAGACCAGCTGCCTCATCTTGAGCTAACTCGGGAGATAGCAAGGCGCTTCAACTACCTTTACCAACGAGAGATCTTTCCCGAACCGCAAGCCTTACTTTCCGAAGTTCCCAAGATCCCCGGCATTGACGGAAGAAAGATGAGCAAATCCTACGGCAACGCCATCTTTCTCAATGATACACCTGAAGAGGTCCGTAGAAAAATTTTGTCTTTTATTACTGATACTCAAAGACCAAGAAAGTCCGACCCAGGAGACCCAGAGGCGAGATGCGTTGCCTTTCAATTGATGAAGCTTTATTTATCAGAAGAGGAAAAGGAAGAGGTTGTTTCTTCCTGCAAAGCAGCAAAGCTTGGCTGTAAGGATTGCAAGCAGATGTTTGCTGAAAAGGTAATAGCCTTTCTTACTCCTATCTGGGAGAGAAGGGCAAAGCTTTTGCAAGAAAAAGATTGGTTTGATAAAGTAAGAGAGGGAGGGAACAAGGCACGAGAAATTGCTAAGCAAACGATGAATGAAGTCTACGCTACGATCTTATCATCTCAGTCCGCTTATCTTCTGGGATAGCTTGTTTAATCATGTTTAGAAACTCTTCTTCATTGATAATTTTTACGCCAAGCTGTAGAGCCTTTTGATACTTTGAGCCAGGAGCCTCTCCTACCACGACAAAGTCTACATTTCTTGAAACAGAATCTGACGCCTTTCCCCCAAGGGCTTGAACTAACTCCTTAGCTTTTTCGCGGGTCATAGATTTCAAAGTTCCAGTAAAAACGAAGGTTTTTCCTTCAAAGACTTTGGGAAATTCGACCTTCTCCTCAGCCTCTTCAACAAAGGTTATTCCAGCCTCAAGCAAACGCTGAACCATATGACGATTTTCTTCATCTCTAAAGAACTCAACGATTGCCCTTGCCGCTTCTGGTCCAATCCCTGGGATTGCTGTCAAATCAGCCATGGTAGCGTTCATTATCTTATCTAAGCTCTTAAACCTTTCAGCAATGAGCTGAGCTGTAGCCTCACCCACATGCCTAATCCCTAAAGCATAGAGAAACCTTGCCAAAGTGGTCTTTTTGCTCTTTTGAATGGCATCATACAGGTTTTTAGCTTTTTTATAAGCAAAGCCTGGAAGCCTCATTAGGTGTTCAACCTTTAAATAGTAAAGGTCAGCTGGGCTTTGCACTAATTCTCGGTCAACCAAATCCTTTGCCACCCTATCACCTAGACCCTCAATGTTCATGGCATTCCTGCTTGCAAAGTGAAGAAGTCTTCTAACCCCTCTGGCATAACAATTGGGATTTGGGCATCTCCAGATGGCTTCATCTGGTTTTTTTACAAGTTTTGTTTCACAAATAGGGCAATGGGTAGGGAAATGGATTTCCCTTTCTTCTCCAGTCCTTCTTTCCTTTATGGGCATAACAATCTCGGGTATGACATCTCCAGCCCTTTGGACTAACACGTAATCGCCGATTCGCACATCAAGGTTTTTGATAAAGTCTTCGTTGTGGAGCGTTGCCCGCTCAACGATAACTCCTCCGATCCTAACTGGTTCAAGAATGGCAACCGGAGTAATGGCTCCTGTCCTGCCAACTTGAAACACAACATCTATAAGCTTTGTTGTGGCTTGGGTTGGTTGAAATTTGTAAGCTATAGCATACCGTGGAGAGCGAGCCTTTGTCCCAAGTTTTTCCCATAGAGAAAGGTCATTTACCTTGACCACGATTCCATCAATTTCATAGGGGAGCTGTTCTCTTATTCTTTCCAGTTCGTGATGATATTGAATAACCTCTTTTATACCTTTAACCAATTTGACATGAGGATTTATCTTCAATCCCCATTTTGCTAAGGTTTGGAGAACTTCCCACTGAGTTTTGAAAGTTGTTCCTTCTACTTTCCCTACACCGTAGCAGAAGATATCAAGCTTTCTTTTTGCGGTGATAGAAGGGTCAAGCTGTCTTAAGGACCCTGCAGCAGCGTTTCTTGGGTTTGCAAAGGGGATTTCTTTTTTAGCAATCCTTTCCTCGTTTATCCTCTTAAATTCCTCCTTGTTTAGATAAACTTCACCCCTTACATCAATTCTTGGCGGTATATCCGGAGCATCATCGGAAAATTTCCTAAGTCTCAAAGGGATACTTTTAATGGTTTTTACGTTGTTTGTCACATCCTCTCCTACATAACCGTCTCCTCTCGTTGAAGCGACGGTCAAGACCCCGTTTTCATAAACCAATTCCACAGCAACCCCATCAATCTTAGGCTCAACCGTGTATTCAATTTCCAGGTCAAGAGGGAGGTTTAAAAATCTCTTGATCCGCTCGTCGAATTCTCTTACTTCATCTTCAGACATGGCATCATCTAAAGAGAGCATCGGCTCGGCATGCAGAACTTCTCTAAAACCCTCAGCTGGCTTAAAACCCACCCGTTGGGTTGGGGAATCAGGCGTTATAAGCTCTGGATACATTGCTTCAAGCTCTCTTAACTCACGCATAAGAGCATCGTATTCCGCATCAGAGATCACCGGACTATCAAGGACATAGTAACGATAGTTGTGATATTCTATTTCTTCTCTAAGCTTCTTTACTCGCTCAATAACCTCAGGCGGTATCTCCCGTTTAATCTGCTCCTCAGCCATGGCATAATCCCCCTTTAGAAGAAAGCTTCTTTTTAACAATTTAAGAAAGAGCTATATTCCGTCAAGATTTTAAAATTCTTCCCTAAACCTTGTATTCTAAAGCAAGTTAAAGTATATTAGCAAAGGATGCTATTCAAAGACCTTAAGGGGGATTTATGCGCAATTCAATCTTGAACATGTTGGGAAGCGCACGGCTTGCTATTGCACTATTTTTTATCTTAGCAATTCTTTCCATCTTTGGCACCTTGATTCCTCAAGGACAACCCATAGAGTTTTATTTGATGAAATATGGGCAATCTTTGGGGAAGCTAATTCATTTCTTTCAGCTTGACGATGCTTATCATTCACCTTGGTATATTGCAACCCTATTTCTGTTTATGTTAAATCTTACAATTTGTTCTTTAAATAGACTCCCATTTACTATTAAACTTTATAAGCGGGATCCTAAAGAAGTTAAAATAGAAGCCTTACCGAATAAAATACAGTTTGAAGTTTCTAATCCCTTAGAGAAAATCACTTCTTTTATAGAAAAAGAATTAAAATTCACCAAAATTAAAGATGGCTTATACTACAAAAGAGAAAATAATTTGGCGCATTTTTCTGTCTATGTTGTTCATTTTTCTCTTATTATTATAATAATAGGTGCTTTAGTTGGAGCAATTTGGGGTTTCCGTGGGAACATGAGCATTTTAGAAGGAGAGGAATCAAATATAGTTCAACCTTTTCGTAAAGAAGAGCCAATTCAACTTGATTTTAAGGTGAGATTAAATAAGTTTATTCTGGAAACCTATCCTAATGGTATGCCTAAAGAATACATTTCTAATGTTACTATAATTGATGGAAACAAAACATTAGATGCTATCATTAAAGTAAATGCACCTATAAAGTATAAGGATGTAACTTTCTATCAAGCAAGTTATGATATCATCCCAGTTTTTAATTTTAAATTTCAGATTAACAACAAAGTTTATGAAACAAACTTAAGCAAGCTTGATCCTTTTACCACAGAAGATGGTCTTTCTATCGCCGTAACAGATTATGGACAAGCTCATGGTTTAATCTATGTAAAGCTATGGCTCTTAGACGAAAAAGAACAGGAAGAAAAACAGGTATTAGCTTTAATGGAGAGTTCAGGGATGGAAAATGCCTTAGAATTACCTAATATGTTGTGTTTTGGTGGACCCCTAGGTATGTTCCCTTGCGATACTGTTGAAGTTGGCAAACATGTGATAGAAGCTAAGCTTAAAGATGTGGCTTCTGAGATGTATGTAACAGGATTGCAGGCTAAGAAAGACCCAGGCCTTGTTATAGTCTATGTAGGCTTTATTCTCATGATGCTTGGTCTTTTCTTTGTTTACTACTTTGAGCCAAGAATTTATTGGATATATCTTACGCCAAAGGAAAAGTTTGTAGAGATATCGCTTGGCGCTTACGCTAAAAGAGACCGTGCTGGGATAAAGATAAAACTTCAAGAACTTGAAAATAAAATTAAGGAGAGGGCTCAACGTGAATGATGACTTCAATTTCAGGAAAGATTGTTTTTATTTCTCTTTCTATCTTATCGCATAGAGCATGAGCATCCTTTACTGATAGATAGCTAGGAACATTTAGGTAAAGTTCAATAAATCCTTTCCTTCCAGCCCTTCTTGTGCGTTTTATACAATAAGAAAAATTGTCCAAATGATCTGATCTTATTTGTGCTAAAACATTTTCTATCAATTCTTCTATCCTCTCTATTTTTTCTCTTTCTATCTGCCTATCAAGAAGTGAACTAAGCGAGGTTTTTGTAATTTTATATCCTAAATACACAACATTTATACCTATTACAATACCTACTATTGGGTCAAGAATAAGAAGCCGAAACTTATCTGCTAAAATTATTGCAATCATGGTCCCGACGGTTGTCCATACATCAGTAAAAATATGTGTTGCATGAGAAAAAAGGATGGAAGAATTCAACAATCTTGCCTTTTTATACAAAAAATAAGCTAAACTTAAGTTTACTAACGCTGAAGCCGTTATTAGTATTAGTCCTTCAGTTGCGTTTTCTAACGCTTTTTGGTTTAAAATTCTTTCGATAGCCTGATAAAGTATAGATATTGCAGCAAAAAGTATAAACAAACCTTCTATGGATGATACTATATATTCAGCCTTGCCATGCCCGTATGGATGCTCTTTATCTGGCGGTTTTTCAGCTATTTTAGACCCGAGAAAGGCAAAGAGGGCTGAAAAAATGTTAACAATCGATTCCATAGCATCAGAATAGATTGCGACTGATTTAGTGAGAAAGTAAGCAAAAAACTTAATTCCACAAAGCAAGGTGCTTATTAAAAGACTTAGCAAAGTATATCTTTGAATAGACATGTTCAATCCTTCGCCCTTTTAACTGCAATGTAGGCTAAGCAAAAGCTTAATAAAGCTAAACCTAAAAGAATGAATAAACTTTTTATATCATAATTACCAAACAGAGCTATACTTCTAACATTTTTTGAGACGATGGTAAGAGGGAGAATTTCAAGAATGGGGCGGATTAGGGATGGAGCCTTTTCTACGGGGAAAAAGGTTTCCCCTAAGAACATCATAGGTGTGATGATAAAGTTAGTAAGAAGCGTTTGGTCGCCATGGGCTTTGATAAGCATGGCTGAGGCAAGTCCAAGGCTTGCAAAGATAAAAGCGTTTAGAAAAAGGAAAAGGAAAAATTCAGGGGTCAGATTTAGTTTTATCCCAGAGAAATAAGAAATTAGAAGTATTATAAAAGCAGACAAAAAGGCTCGAGTAATGCCAAAGAAAACTTCTCCAAGGGTATAAGCAAAGATTGATATAGGTGCGGATTGAAATTCTTCAAAAACTTTAAGGTAAAATCTGGCTACATTAAGCTCAACGTTTATGGCAAAGGCTTGAAGCATGGTTGTTGCGGCGATCAAACCCGGGACTAAAAATTCAAGGTAGCTTACCCCTTGGACCTCTATACCCCGCCCGAGCCCAATGCCAAAGGCAAATAGATAGAGTAGGGGATTTATAGAAAAAGAAAGCAATACTTTCCCCAAACGAGTCTTAAGGATGAGAATTTCTCTTAAATATACCGCAAGAAATCCTTTCATGTCTTGGAAGAGCTACTCACAGTTTTCTGAAGTCTCATGAAAACATCTTCAAGCGTGGTTCGTCTTAGGGCAATACTCCTTGCCTTGCTTTTAAGCTCAAGCATCTTTTCTTCAGCCGATTGTCTATCTCTAAAATACTGCGTTTGCACTTCGTCGTCAGTAAAGATGTCTATGGCAAACTCCCCAAGCTCTTCAATCAGATCTTTCGGCTTTCCAACTCTAAGGATGGTCCCATTAAAAATAAAGGCTACGCGGTCTGAAAGATACTCAGCTTCTTCCATGTAGTGGGTGGTTAAAAGGATGCTTGCTCCTTTTTCTTGAATTTGTTTAATTAGGTGCCAGATTTTTCTTCTGATGTGAGGGTCTAACCCAACCGTTGGTTCATCTAAGAGAAGTAATTTAGGCTTATGAAGAAGTGCCCTCACGATAAGGAGTCTTCTTCTCATTCCTCCTGACAATTCTTTTACCTTCGCCGAACGTCTGTCTGCCAGGTCAGCAAGAGTTAAAAGTTCTTCAATCCTTTCTCTTATCTCCTTTAAGCTCATACCAAAGAGTAGACCATGAATGAGTAGATTTTCGTATACTGTGAGCTCAACATCAAGGTTAACCTGTTGAGGCACATAGCCTATTAATTTTTTGGCTGATATTTCATTCTTTGATAACTTTTGTCCAAAAATAAAAATGGAGCCTTCATCAGGTTTAGTAAGCCCTGTAAGAATACGAATGGTTGTAGTCTTACCAGCTCCGTTTGGACCAAGAAGAGAAAAAAGTTCTCCTCTTTTTATTTCAAAACTAATTCCCTTTAAGGCGTGGACCTTTTTGTAGGATTTTTTTAGACCTTCTACTTTTAGGGCTAAATCGGAGGAAGATGGATAGTTGTTCATTGAGGTGATAGATAGGATGTTTAAGATTAGGGAGCGGAGGGGGCGGGATTCGAACCCGCGGCACGGGTTTTAGCCCGTGCATGCGATTTCCAGTCGCACCCCTTCGTCCACTCGGGCACCCCTCCAGCTTTTCTTAATTTATCCCTATTTTAAGATTTTTCAATCCTGGTTAAAGCTGGTTGTCGTGCGTCACTGTCCTTCCGAGCAAAGCGAAACTCCTCACTTCGTTCCAAACGGCATCTCGTAAGGAGCCATTTACTTCTTTTAGGGTTCCAAAAAGGGAGATTTTTGGTAAAGGGATGGGTAGACACACCATGTTTTACGATTGAGGTGTGTCTAAAATTAACCTTTCGATTGCTCTTTTTATGCGGTTTTTAACTCTTTCTTTGCCTAATATTTTCATTACCTCAAATAGAGGAGGGCTTACGGTTTTTCCAGTCAAGGCAACTCTTATGGCTTGGGCAAGGTCTTTTAGTTTTATGCCCCTTTCTTCAGCAAACTTTCTGAGTTTATCCTCAGAATCTTTTTCATCATCAAGGTTTAAACTATCAAGAAGCTCGTAGAAGGTTTCAAGATGAGGCTTTATGCTTAGGGTTAAATGCTTCTTGATAGCATCCTCTTGAAACGGATAATCTTCGGTCAAAAAATAAACCATGTTTTCGGCAAGCTCTTTTAAAGTTTTTACTCGAGGCTTAAGGCTTCGTATAGCCAAAAGTAGATACTGAGTATCTATAGCGTTGTTCAAAAAATTTGCTATAAATGGCTTCAAATGAGGAAGTAATTCTTCATCTTGGAGAGTTCTTATCCAATAGGCATTTATGGCTAAGAATTTGTCAGGATCAAACCGAGCTGGTGAGAGATTGATACGAGAGAGGTCGAATTTTTCTATTAGTTCTTCTACAGTAAAGTATTCTTGGTCGCCATAGCCCCATCCTAACCTTGCAAGATAGTTTACTACCGCCTGTGGAAGATAGCCCTCATCCCGGTATTCCAGAATAGAGCGAGCACCATGTCTTTTAGATAATCTAGATCCATCTGGACCAAGCACCATAGGAATATGAGCAAACTTAGGAGGTTCAACCCCCAGGAGTTGATAGACTATTAGCTGTTTAGGAGTGTTTGAAATGTGATCATCACCTCTTATAACATGCGTAATTTTCATATCAATATCATCCACAACCACGGCAAAATTGTAAGTTGGCGTGCCATCAGCTCGAAGGATGATAAAGTCATCAACCTCATCCGGTGGAAAAACAATCTTACCCCTTAAAAGGTCCTCAAAAGATATTTCTACAAGCTCAGGAACTTTAATTCGGACTACCCGTCCAGGGGCTTTGCTTAGGTTTAAGTTTCTGCAAGTGCCATCATAACGAGGTTTTAAGCCTCGCTCCATCATCTCTTTTTTCTTCTGCTCTAACTCCTCCTTTGTGCATTGACAGTAGTAAGCTTTGCCTTCGGCAACAAGTCTTTCAGCTATCTCTTGGTAGCGAGCAAACCTTTCTGTCTGGAAGTATGGACCTTCATCCCAGTTTAACCCAAGCCAAGATAAGGCTTCGATTATGGAATCGACATATTCTCTTTTTGACCTTTCAAGGTCAGTATCTTCAAACCTCAGAATGAATTTTCCTTTGTTCTTTCTTGCAAACACCCAGTTAAAAAGAGCAGTTCTTGCTCCTCCAAGATGGAGATAACCTGTAGGGCTCGGAGGAAAACGAGTTATCACCATCAGATGCCCCCTCTTTAGTTTAAAGAAAAGTGTTTATATGTGAGTTTAATGTATAACAATACCAGCGTAGCCAACTACGGAAGAGTAATCCCCTATTATATCTCCTGAGGTTTTGTAATCAACAAGCTCCACAGCGGAAACAGGAAGTTTTTGACAAGCTGCTAATAGACAGGAGACTGGAAGGTATCCGCACATGCTTATCCTTTCTTTAAACACAACCTGCAAAAGACCCTCTGGGGTGAGCTTTTTAATTTCTTCTATGGCCAAAAAATCTTTTTTCTTGGCAACTTCGTGAGGAACATAGTGGCTAAAATCGGTGCTCGCAACTAAAAGAATGCTTTTTTCAGGATGCTTTAATACATACTCCGCAAGGGCAGACCCTAAAGTGTAAATTTCTTCAAGGCTAAGGTCAAGTAGAACTATAGGAATAATTTTAATGTTAGGATTTATGTATTGAAGGAAAGGAACTTGGACTTCTAGAGAATGTTCATGAAGATGGGCAAGCTTTTCAGGAGTGAGAAATGGAACCTGCTCAGTAAGAAAGGAAACTCCATCCTTTTCAACCTTTGCCTCCCCAAGAGGTGTTAGATAAGCGTCTCCATCGAAGATGCTTGCCCTTGCCCCAAGACCTGTATGGTTTGGACCAAGAATGACTGCTATGTCTGGAGGTTTTATCATACCGTAAACTTTGCCTGCTACCCCGCCAGAATACATATAACCAGCGTGGGGGACTATTATAGCCTTTGCTTTAACCTTGCGAGAAGAGGGGACTACAAGATGTGTTAGGTCTGAAAGCAAGCCATCTTTCGTTGAGGGATAAAAGTATCCGGCAACTGCGGGTTTTCTTAGCATGGGGATCCCTTTAATTTTTTAATATTTTCAAGGTCTTCAGGGGTATCAACTTCGAGCACATCGTCAGGAACAATGGACACAAAGATTTTATATCCATGTTCAAGGGCTCGAAGTTGCTCGAGCTTTTCTGAGGCTTCAAGCACACCTTCGGGAAGGCGTGTAAAAACATCAAGAAAGGATTTTCTGTAAGCATAGACGCCGATATGCTTAAGGTAGGTTGGCTCTTTACCAGGTGGTCTAAAATAGGGGATGGCAGAACGAGAAAAATAAAGAGCAAATCCGGCTCGGTCAAGGACTACCTTTACCCTGTTTGGGTTTTGGAGATCCTTTAGATTTTTAAAAGGGGTAGCAAGGGTGGACATTGGGATTGTGGCATCAAGTAGTAGGGGTTTGATTAAGCTGTCAAAATAAGAGGGTGAAAAAAGGGGCTGGTCTCCTTGGAGGTTGACTATGATCGTATCTTCCTTTAGCCCAAGGATGTTTGCTGCTTCGGCGATGCGGTCTGTTCCAGAAGGATGGTCTGCCCGGGTCATAACAGCTTTTCCCCCAAAGTTAAGAACGGTATCAAAAATCCTCTTATCGTCAGTTGCAACATAGACCTCCTCAAAACCACCCTCTTTTGCCCTTTCATAAACATGCTGAATTAAAGGTTTCTCCCAGAGCATGATTAAAGGTTTACCTGGAAACCTTGTTGAGCCGTACCTTGCCGGAATTATAACTACCTTTTTCATCAATTTTTAGTTTAAATCAAATCGTTGAAAGGTAAAGAGTTCTATTTAGATTGCAGGGGTGAATTGTAGTTTACCGGGGTTTTAAAGGAGACCAGGTTGCCCCTTAAATTGTGATTATATAAAGGTAATAGTTGTGAGTGGAAATACCTTGGGCAGAGTCCTTGGGGTAACCTTCACGGAGTTAGAAAGTGATAGTTCAAACTGAAAGCTGAAATTAGGAATAGAATATAACTTTACTGGGTTGAAAAATATTCGTAGTTTGTTAAATTAAAATATAAAGCCCGGGTGGCGGAATTGGTAGACGCTGTGGACTTAAAATCCACTGGAGGTTTCACCTCCGTGCCGGTTCGAGTCCGGCCCCGGGCACCACTTTAGCTTTTCTCTTATTTATGTCTAAACATCCTTCCTTAAAAGAGTTAAGATCTAAGATTGATGAGATAGATAAACAGATCGTTTCTCTTCTTAAGGAACGTTTCCTTACCGCAAAGGAGATAGGAAGGCTTAAAGAGGAAAAGGGTAGCTCAACTTTTGACCTCTTTCGAGAAAAGGAAGTCTTGAACCATGTTATTAAGCTCAATGAAGGGGTCTTCCCTGAGGATACCCTTAGGGTGATCTATTCAGAGATCATAAGAGCCTGCCGTGAGGCACAGCAGAAACCTAAAGTTGCCTTTCTAGGTCCTGAAGCAACCTTTAGCCACATTGCTGCACAGCACTACTTTGGAACCTCAGCCGAATTCATCCCTGTTGAAACCATCATCGATGTGTTTGAAGAGGTTAGCTCAGAACGGGCGCATTTTGGTGTTGTTCCAATTGAAAACTCAATAGAAGGGGTTGTGGCAACAACCCTTGATGCCATCTATGAGTACAATCTAAAGGTTTGCGGAGAAGTATACGAGCCTATATCTCATCATTTGATGAACCAAACAGGTCGGCTTGAAGACATTAAAAAGATCCTTTCCCATCCTCAAGCCATCGCCCAGTGTAGAAAATGGTTAAGAAAAAAACTCCCCTCAGTCCCTGTTGAGACCGTATCCTCGACTGCCCTTGCAGCAAAATGGGCTGCCGTTGACCCATCAGTTGCTGCCATCGCAAGTTTAATGGCAGCTCGACTCTATCATCTTCAGATTGTAGCCAAAAACATCGAAGACATAAAAGGGAATTCCACTAGGTTTTGGATTATTGGGAAAAAAACGGTCCCAAGGACAGGTAATGACAAGACTTCTATTCTATTCAGCGTGGCTGATCGACCAGGTGCTCTGTTTGAAGTCCTTCGTTGCTTTGCTGAACGGAAGATTAATCTAACCAAGATCGAAAGTAGACCATCAAAGGATGAACCTTGGAAGTATGTCTTTTTTCTCGACTGCGAGGGTCATGTAGAAGATGAAATTGTTAAATCCTGTTTAGAGGAGATGAAAAAATACTGCCTGCAAGTTATCTTTCTTGGTTCCTATCCAAAAGGTGAAATTCCATAATCCCCTTTAATTACGACTATTTTGCCTTATATTTTATAGCCAAACATTCATAGACCGTCCTTAAAAAGTCTTCGGGGGAGGTGCTGGTATGGCTATATATGAGTATGAATGCTTAAATTGCGGTGCACATTTTGAGGTTTGGCAAAAGATTACTGATGAACCATTAACCACTTGTGAAAAATGCGGCGGAAGACTCCAAAAATTAATTAGTAAAAGCGGTTTTATACTGAAAGGCACAGGGTGGTATGTTACAGATTATGCAAGAAAGGAAAAGGAGAAAAAAGAGTCTAAAGAAGGATCAAAAGAAACATCTTCTGAAGCTTCTACATAAAACAACTGAGAAAGCTCTTTTTCACCTATCGGTTGCCCCTTGCCCTACAATTTGAGGCGGAAACCTCTCTTCTTATATTTTGAGCCACCTTATCAACTCTGAGCCATAAGACTAGCGATCCTTTTTCTATCTTCCCTTTAGAGATAGGGGAGAGGTTTCGCTACGTTCGGTAGAAGAATACACATCTTATTGATTTTTTGATAAAAGAAGTTATTATACTTTTAAAATTCATTGTCGGAGGAACCTATCAAATGTATGAGATTTTGCTATTAATTTTACTGATTGTTCTTTTTGTAATCCTCTATAGAGTAATTCTACCCAAGACTGGATTTCCGGTTTGAGGTTTTGACCAACCCTCCTGTAAGGAGGGTACCTCAAAGAGTTCAAAAACTAACAACAAATCTTCTCAATAGGGAAAGGTCATACCTCTTTTTATTGTCACCCCGAGCCTACTTTTTTGTCACCCCGAGCCCTCTTTTTCTGTCACCCCGAGCGGAAGCGAGGGGTCTCCCCCCTGAGGACGCCCCTCCGAACGAAGTGTCTTATGGGATGCCGTCCCGAACGAAGTGAGTGATGCTTTACTATCGCCCGGCAGGACAAACAGGAGAAAGTAGAGGAGGGGATTTTTTGAACAGCCCCTATACCTTCTTGTCAATCATAAAAGTTGGTGTTAAACTTAAAAAAAATTCATCGGGGCGTGGCGCAGCCTGGGAGCGCACCTGCCTTGGGAGCAGGGGGTCGGAGGTTCAAATCCTCTCGCCCCGATAAGTTTCCCACCGACCTTTCATCTGGAAGTATATCTTTCTCTTTCTTTAAGCATAAGAGGTTTAATTAATGTCTGAGGCTGTTTTAAAAGTTGGTGCAAGTCTTCATGTCGCCGTCCCGAGGCGTCAACCAAGGGGGTATCATTCACATGTTGCCCTGTGCCCAGGTTGTCCTGTGCCACCTTTTCTGTTCCCCCGAACCCCTTTTTATTGTTCCCCCGAACGAAGTGAGAAGTCACCCCTTTAGTCTTTCCCTGCCAAAGGAAGGAGATTTCTCTCTAACGCTCGAAAAGACAGGGTGATGCGGGAATGGCTCGTTACCGCTCGGGAGGACAGGGAAGAAGCGAAACTTTTTTGAACAGGCTCATTAATGCCTTGACGAACTGTTGAAAGGAGCCTAAGAATTTCCTGTTAGAGTTGAGAGTTGTTTAGTGATTTTGGGTCGGGATTTCTTGAAAAAACTATCATGCCCTTCCTGTTCTCTCAAGTCTTTACACGATTAATGAGACACTACCAGTAAAAGCGAGTAAGATATATTAGAGGGTTTTTTCATTTTAGCTCGAAGACGGCACGTAGAGTGGTTTATTGAAAAAGCCATAGGCTTATATCGGCTTTAGTTTTTAAATATAAGTTTTTTAAAAAGAAACTATTTTTATTTTCTTAAATTTTTTAAACTCTTTAAGCTTAGCTGGGTCGTCTAAAAGCCTACCTATTAAGTTAACTTCGCTTGCAGGAACTGGATTTTCATCTACTGAAGCTGGAGTAGGACCAAAAAAGATAGCTATTGCTTTCCCAGGAGGCCAATATCCAATATCTCCTGCCTTAACTTTAAGGGTTGCGGTATCATCAAGAGGATATTCTAAAGGGATAGAAAAATAGAATTCATCTCCCCAAGTATTTAGGCTCGCTTCAATAGGTAAAATACTGTAAATAGCTTTTGCACAATCTGTATCAAAAAGTTCTGCTAAAACCTCCTCTTTTTCATCAAAAATAAGCTTTATTTTCATTTTTTTCACCTCCTTAATTTTTTAGTCTGTGTATACTTTGCTTACATCTTTCCAATCACCTGATGAAATAAGTAGTTTGTTATCTATTTTTCTGTTATAAATATAAGCATAGGCAGAAATAGTTTGACCGTTTTCAAGCGTTACCTCAATCAGTTCCCTACGAAATAAGTCTGGAACACCTTCGACCCAATCGAGCTTTTCAAGCAAGCTTTCAGGTATTTCATAGACCTCGCCTACAACCTCTCCGTCTCCTTCAACCATCCCTGGGTAAGCACCTATATTGTAAAGAAGATATCCCTTTGCCCTTGCATATCCAAGAAATTGAGAATCCTCTAAAAGATAGTTTCTACACTCACCCTTTCTCAACGTTCCATAAACAAAAATCCTTACCATGGTTAACCCTCAGCAATTTTTAGTTGGTTTTTTTTGAAGTTTAATTTTTTCTTAACTACCTTCATAATATTTTTTTGTTTATACTTGTGAAGAATAAATTATTTTACTTTTATTTCACAGCCACAGATAATAAAATAAACTTCATCCGCTATTTGAGCCACCTTTTGATGTAACTTCCCAGAAAGGTCTATAAACTTTCTACCAAGTGGATTATCCGGAATTATACCTAATCCAACCTCGTTTGAGATTAAAAAAAGATCTAAATCTATTTTTTTCTTTAACAAGATGTCAAGGAGTTTAATAGTTTTCTCTTCAACATTATAGTTTTCTATCAATAAATTGGTTAACCAAGTTGTTAAACAATCTATTACAATTACAGACCCTTTAGGAATCCTTTTTAAGACCGCATCTATATCAATAGGCTCTTCAATCGTTATCCATTTTTCTCCCCGTTCTATCTTATGTCTTTCTATGCGCTCTTTCATTTCTTCATCAATGGCTCTTGCTGTAGCAATATAGTATAGCTTAGAATTGTTAAGCTCTTCAGCCTTTTTTAGAGCAAACTTAGTCTTTCCGCTTTTAATCCCACCTATAACAAACGCTAACATCTTACTTAGCTAAGCTTTTCTTTAAGGATCCTATAGATGATTTTATCAACTTTTTCTATCAGATTCTTATATAAACCACCATAGCTTTTTTTATTACCAAAAAGCTCATTTCTTATTGAACTCAGTGTTTCATCTTCTGAGTAGTTAAAAGTTAACTTAGCTTTTTGTAAAGCTATCCTTTCTTTGATTAGAAGCTCTTTTGCCTTTTTAATAAAGTTTTTTAACTCTTCTAAAAGCTTTTCTATTTCTTCTTTATTTATTAGAGAAAATAACTCATTGTTTTGAGGTAATTCACTTTTTATCCTCTTTATCATAAAGTAAAGATTTATATATTCAAAGCCTCTTATTCCTCTTCTCCATTGATACATAAAATCATATCTTTTAAAAAAGAGAAAATTCCTCTCCCCAAAAGAGATTAGATTCTTTGTCTCTTTATACAGTTCGTCAATGATTTTGATCTTTTTTTCATCTCTCCAAAGTTTATTTTTTTGATCGGTTTTAACTGAACTTAACTCAGAAAGGTTTAGATATTCTTTAAGATTTTGGAAAACCTTTATTCCTCTTTTATCCTTTGGGGTATCGAAATGAATAAGTGAAAGAAAAGCTTTACCTTTTTCTACTTTTGCTTCCACGAAAAGAGGACTGTTTTTCATCCTATCTGGGTTGAGTTTTATTTCGTAAAGACTTTCTAATTCTTCCCAATTTCCTTCAAAATCAAAAACAGGAAGGTCTGAACTATAGGCTTGAGCTAATGCCTTTTTAAAGGTTGCTAAAACCTTGATTTCGGAGTCTTCAATTTCAAACTCAGAAGGCCACCATAGGTAAAACTTTGGTTTTTTTATATCCTTCCATAAAGGATGTTCTGAGAGGTTTGCTAAGAAGGGTCCGCTAAAGCTTGGAACCCTATCTTTTTTCCTTCTTACATCAACTAAACAAAGCCCTTCTTTAGTAGCTAAGCCCGCCCCACCACATATTCCAAAATAAACTCCACCATTCTTGACGAATTCTTTTATAAGCTCTTTCCCTTCCTCATTGATAGCCTTAAGTTTGTTGCTTGCCCAACCACCCGGAACAAAAAGCACTTTGTATCTTTCAATACTCTTTAAATCTTCAGCTTTTATTAAATCAAAAGCAATCCCGCTTTTCATAAGAGCATCAAAAAGCCAAATACCCCAAAGATGAGATTCATCCCACAAGATGGCTGATAAGTTCATACTCCTTTTCATACTTCCTTCTATATCCTCTTGGAGTTATAAAGAAATTTTTATAAATATAGCTTTGGGAATTACCTATAATTATGGTGGTATTCATATCAACAGGATAGGAATCCATCTCCTCTAAAGTTGTAAGAATTACCTCTTCTCCTTCTCGAGTGGCATTCTTTACTATGGCAACCGGCGTGTTATTATCTCTATACTTAAGTATTATTTCCTTTGCTTTGGTTAAGTTTTCTTTCCTTTTTGAGCTTTTTGGATTATAAAGAATAATGACAAAATCTGATTTGGCTGCATATTCTAATCTTTTTTCTATCTCATCCCAGGGAGTAAGTCTATCAGAAAGACTTATACAGGCGAAATCGTTCATGATTGGAGCGCCCACCTTGCTTGATACCGCATTGAAAGCTGAGATACCTGGTATGACCTCTACTTCAACTTCAAGATTGTTTTGAGCTAAGATTTCAAAGATTAAACCTGCCATCCCATAAACTCCAGGATCCCCTCCACTTACCACAGAAACTATCATCCCTTTTAAAGCATACTCAATAGCAGTCTTTGCTCTTTTTACCTCTTCAGTCATACCATAAGCAAATACCTTTTTGTCTTTAATCAGACTTTCTATTTGATCTATGTAAGTTTTGTATCCTATTATAACCTCTGCTTCTCTAATTGCATTTATAGCTTTTGGTGTGATGTAGAATAAGCTTCCTGGCCCAATACCTACCACATATACTTTACCTTTAACATAGTATGAAGCCTCGGCAACAGCTATTGTTAAGTCTTTAAAAACTCTTTTCGGAACAATAAGCCTCCCTTGACTGGCAAGTATGGCAGATTGTTCGCAAACAGAGGAAACTCCAACAACCCTTTCCACAATAGGAGAAAAACTAAACCCTTTTACCTCTTGCAATTCCTCTGGGGTATAACTAAACACACGAAGTCCATATTTTCGAGAAAACTCTTGCAAAGCCTCATTCTTTGCCTTCTTTTCAAGAGTTGCAACTCCTTTTAAGCCTTCAAAATACAAACCCTCCTCATTAAACACTTGCTTTATCGCCTCTTCAATTTCCTCACTTGTAATCCAATCATGAAAACCTAATCCAACGACTAAATTACGAGGGATAAGAACAAGCTGTTCTTCGTTTACTTCTAACTTTTTGTTCGTGATTATAATGTCCGCAAATTTAGCCTCTTTTACAACTTGAAAATGCTCATAAAAAATGGGCACTCGAATCAAATCTGAGTTGATGTAAATTTTTATTTTCTTATTTTCTATAAATTTTGACATGATTTTAGGAAGAATAGAAGGATTTTGAATAAAGAGTTGACAGCGTTCAATCCAGAGGTCGAGGGCAGGGAGGTTATTGATGTCGGAGGATGTGGTGATTACTGGGGTTGCGTTAATTAGAGTTGCTAGTGTGGTTGCCAATTCGTTTGCTCGAGCTTGATGTCCGCCAAGAAGTGGAATTACATGTTTTCCTTCTTCATCTATCACCAAAACAGCAGGATCCTCCTTCTTGTTCTTTATCAAAGGAGCTATAGTCCTAACTACAATCCCTACTGCCATGATGAATAAAAGGGCTGAAGAATCTTCCCAACTTCGTTTTACTTCATCTTGGCTAAACTTAGCTACTTTAGCATGGGGAAAAAATTGGAAAATTTCCTTTGCCAATTTTAACCCTTTATTGTTTAGATAAAAAATTGCTATGTTAGACATTAAGTTCTTTTCCATACAATTTAGACCTTTTGTTTAAATTTTCTTTAACCGCCTTTAAGGCTTCTCCTACAAAAATTAAAGCTGTCCTCTTTATGTTGTGTTCTTTAAGTAAAGAATGAAGGTCCTTCAACGAACCAAATAAAAACTTTTCTTCTTTATGACATACTTTGTAGGCTATGGCTACCGGAGTGTCAATTGGTAAGACCTCTTCTAAAGTCTTTTGCAGGTTTTCTGCTATGCTTGCCGAGAGAAAAAATACCATTGTTCCCTTTATCTTGGCTAATGTTTTTACTTCTTCTTTTGATGCTCCCCCAGTTTTTCCTTCAAATCTCGTAAGTATTATCGTTTGGGATATTTCTGGAATAGTTAATTCTATACCCATTTTGGCTGATGCTGCTTGATATGACGAAACTCCGGGAATTATTTCATATGGAATATTCTTTTGACGCAATATTTCAATCTGTTCTTGTATAGCGCTATAGATTGATGGGTCTCCGCTTACCAATCTTGCCACAAGTTTTCCATTCTTTACATACCTTTCTATAATTTCTGCAATTTCTTCTAAACTTAGATTTGCAGAATCATAAAGGTCTCCTTTTAGATCGTTAAGAAGTTCTTTATTGATTAAACTTCCTGGATAGATTATACACTCAGCAGAATTTAGTATTTTATAAGCTTTTATTGTTAGTAGCTCTGGGTCACCAGGTCCTGCACCTATAAAGTAAACTTTCATTTTAAAACTTTCCCTTTTTAGCGATCACGATTGAAAAATATTCAAGCGCTTCTTTTGGAACCACATCTAAATTTTTGTAGATTTCTTCTTCTTCAGTTGTTGCTCTTTTTATGTAATAAGTATGAAAATTTTTATCAGCAAAAAAGCTTTTTATCTCTTCAAATAGTTTGTTTGGTTTTAAAAGGATGATTGTATCAAATTTTTCGGTAAATTCTTTTAAGTCTACTTCATAGTTTGCTGGAATAATAGCTATCTTTTCATTGGCAATACCAAGACTTGTAGGAATTCTGCAAGCTGAAGCATTGATCGAACTTACCCCTGGAATGAATTCTATAGCTACTTCGTCTTTTAGATAATTATACAGATAAAAAAAAGTGCTGTAAAGAGTAGGGTCTCCAAGTGTGATAAAAGAAGAGACATTAGTCATTTCTGTCAATACTTTTTTTGCCAAATTTTCCCAAGTTTCTTTTAAATTTTTACTTTGTCTTTCATCCTTTGTTTTAACCATCGGAAAATCAAGAAACACTAATCTTTTATTTTTTATGTCAACCACTTTTTCGACAATACTTAAAGCTATACTTTCTTTTCCTCCCTTTGGGCAAAATAAGGTTTCCGAGACTTCTAAAATTTTTTTTGCTTTAATGGTTAAAAGTTCAGGGTCCCCTGGTCCTACTCCTACTACATAAAGCTTCATCTTATTCCTCGCACGACTATCACTGGATTTTGAGCTTGCAAAAAAAGCTTTCCATGTTTTTTTACAAATCGTGTGGCCTGAACCTGAGTGGCATCAACCTTAAATCCTTCCTCTTCTAGCTTATGCATAGCGATGTTTAGGGTTTCCATAGTGATTGCTGAAATTACTATAATCTTAACTGTTTCAAGCTTCCCTAAGTAATCTAAAATTTCACTTAATCTTCCACCGCTACCCCCGATAAAAACCCGAGCAGGGTTAGGCAAGTCTTTCAAACACTCGGGAGCCTCTCCTTTTATAATCTTAACATTGCTTAGTTTAAAATAATCGATGTTTTTCTCAATAAAAGAAGTGTCCCCCTTTTCTATAGCATAGATTTCTAAATCGTGAGACAGATGAGCAAGCTCAAGGCTAACTGAGCCAGAGCCTGCCCCAATGTCCCATATTATACCCTTCTTCGGAGGACAAAGCTTATGCACAATACAAGCTCGCACCTCATCCTTAGTAATCATTCCCTTTTCATGAAAGATTTCCTCCTCCTTTAGGCCAAATACGATAGAAGAATGGTCAGGGGCATACTCATTAGGAACGAAAGGAAGCAAAGGAGCTTTTTTCTCAATGATTAAAAAGTTTGGTTCCTTAAAATCTTTAGAAATTAACTCTTCTGCGCTTTCAAATATGCTTACTTTTTCATCTTCATAACCTAGTCTTTCAAACACATAATACTTTAGACTTTTCCCATATTCTCTGTTTAAAGATAAAATCTTTTCAGCAATTGACTTAGGAGAATTTTGACTATCTGTTAGCACTGCAATCATACTCTTTTGAGAAAGCTTTTGTATAAGCTCATTTAAATTCATGCTTCTTCCGTGAAAACTTAGCGTTTCAAGTGCCTCCCAACTTTTCTTTATAAGCGATAAACCTTTTTGAACACATGAAATGTCAGGGAATACTTCTACCTTTTCTTTTCCAAATAGTTCGATAATTTTAGGGGCAACTCCATAGAAAAGCGGGTCACCACTTGCTAACAGAGAGATGTCTCCTCTTTCGATATTTTTTCGCATAAATTCTATTGTTTCATTAAATTTTTTGATCGCAACGACCCTATTTTTTACTTCATTGTATACATCATACCTTTTAAACACTTCAACTAATCTTGGAGAAGCAACAATGAATAAACTTTCTCTTAAACATTGTTTTGCTTTTTCCTCAAGAGGTTTAAAACCAATTCCAATGATAAAAATTCTATTCATCTTTATCTTTTTTCGTCAATAAATAAGTTTCCATTATATATCCATGTTTTTCTTTCAACTTTCTTCTTAATTCTATCAATTCCTGCCAACACTCAGATAGTTTACCATTAAATAGCACCTCTTTTTCCATTCCAAGGTAAGCTCCCCAATAGATCATCAGTTCGCTGTCATCTTTAAACAGTTTAAATGTTTCATAGTTATCTAAAAAGACAACGGTATTCCTTGAAATCTCTTTTTGCTTTCTTAGAGGTCTTGGAGTGGTGATCAGTAAAGATTCAGCAACTTTAGTTAAGGAAATCTTATGCTTTGCTGAAAGAAGACCTATGGTTGAAATGCCAGGAATTACTTCAATTTCCATAGGGAGATTTTTGCTTACTTCTTTAAATATTTCAATATGCCCGTCATACAAAGATGGGTCTCCTAAGACTAAAAAGCAAGCTTCATCTACATCCTTTAGCACCTCAGCTAATATTCTTGCTTTTTCTGATCGCCAGCTCTCTACTTCTAACTTATAAACACCCTCCTTTTTTCCTTTCTGGAAACTCAACCTTTATTACCCTGTAGTTTGTGTCGCCTTGCTTACAAAATTCTATGACCTTTTCTCTAATCTTTGTAAGCTCCTCCTTTGGTCCCTTCTTTAACGGTATAATGAAGTTTTTTGCTTTTTTAATTACTTCATAAGCCTCCAAAGTTAAATACTTTGGGTCTCCTGGACCTATTCCTACGATGTATACTTTTTTAGTGTTCATTCCTTCTCCTTTATAAGCTCATCTATACGCTAACCATTTTTCTAATGCATCAAAAAATCTTTGACTCCATTTTCTAAACTTAACCGAAACTCTAACATAGTGCTCATCTAATCCATAAAAATTAGAACAATTTCTTATTAAAATGCCTTCCTTAAAACAATATTCAAAAAGGTCATCATTAGGAAGCTTTAACAGGTAAAAGTTAGCAACAGAAGGAAAATAGATTAAGGAATATTTTTGTGATAAAAGATTTAGTTTTCGTTCAAAGTATTTTTTTTCTTTAATAAAGAAGTTAAGCGTTCGTCTCTTAAAATCTTCGTCTTTTAAAATTTGGCTTGCCAAAATTTGTGAAAAAGCGTTCACATTCCATGGTGGAAGAAATGCTAAAGCTTTTTGTATTATTTTTTTTGTTGAGATAGCATAACC
This sequence comes from Thermodesulfobacteriaceae bacterium, assembly GCA_049414625.1. Taxonomy (GTDB): domain Bacteria; phylum Desulfobacterota; class Thermodesulfobacteria; order Thermodesulfobacteriales; family Thermodesulfobacteriaceae; genus WYEG01. The sequence goes on along the minus strand of JBMSAU010000085.1, from coordinate 6,159 downwards.
AAACCTCAATCCAGTCAAACCGTAGAATTTAGTAAGAGATCTTAGAACTATAAGATTGTCAAGCATTGTAGCTTCCTTAATTAAACTGTCCTTTTCAACGAACTCTATAAATGCTTCATCAACGATAAATGTTGTTGTAGAAAATTTCATGATTGCGTTTAATAAATCTTCTTTTTTGTATAGCCATCCGGTTGGATTATTGGGATTGCAAACAAACACTAAGTCTACTTTGGTTTTAGAAAGTTTCTTTAGCAACTTTTCAAGTAAAATGTTCTTATTTAAGTTAAAAATCTTATCTATATTGACATTGTATAATTTGCAAACCCTTTGATACTCATTAAAAGTTGGTTCTAAGATAAGCGCTTTTTTTGGAGCTAAGGCATTGACAAAAAGATAGATAAGCTCGATTGAGCCGTTTCCGCATATGACATTTTCTTCGGGAATACCGTATACTTCCTGCAGGGTTTCCTTAAAGGACCGGCAAAAGGGGTCTGGATATTTGTTGATTTGAGAAAAATTCTTAAGCAAAGCTTGTTTATACTTAGAAGGCAAGGGTAGAGGATTTACGGAAGTGCTAAGGTCTATGATAGAGTTAACATCAGTGCCTAAAATTTTTGTCATAGTGTAGATATCTCCACCGTGATGAAAACTGTAAGAAAGTTTTAATCTTCTTTTTACCATATGAAATTTCTTACTCCTAAAGCGATGACTAAGAAAAGAAAACTGCTTAAAACGACTACCTTTTGAGCCAATTTTATCACATCCTCGCTAAATTCTTTCTCTTCACCTATGTAGGGTTTTTCAACGAGTATGCCGTGGTAGTAGTTTGGACCGCCAACTCTTATTCCTAAGGCGCCTGCCATTGCCGCTTCTGGTATACCGCTGTTTGGACTAAGGTGCTTTCTTCCATCTCTTAGCATGATTCTAAAGGAGTCTTTAGCTTTTTTCGCTCCAAAAATAAATAAAGTGGCTAAGACTATCATAAGTCCAGTAATCCTTGCAGGTATAAAATTAAAAAGGTCATCCATTCGAGCAGAAAACCAACCAAAGTCTTTATACTTTTCATTTTTGTAGCCAACCATAGAATCTAAGGTGTTCACAGTCTTATACAAAACAAGAAAGGGAAAACCTCCGATAAGAAAATAAAAAAGAGGAGCAATCACAGCATCGGAAAGATTCTCTGATAAACTTTCTACTACAGCAATTCTTATTTGTTTAGGAGTTAAATTCTCAGTATCCCTTCCAACTAAGGCTCTTAAAGCAATTCTTGCTTCAGTAAGTTTGTTTTCATTAAGCAATCTGTCTACCGTCGATGAAGCTAAAATCAAACCTTTTAAAGCAAGAAAAAGACTACAAACTATAATCAAAATAACAAGAGAGAAGAAATAAAAGGATTTAGAAAGTGCAGAAAGTAGAGAGAGAAGCTTTATAAAAAAAATGGATAAAAAGAAGGTTATTGAACAAACAATTAAAAATAGCAACATACCGCCAAACTTGCCATCTAAGTGTATACTTCTAAGAAAGTTTTCTGTTTTTTGAATAAGCTTGCCAATACCTGAAATTGGATGATACTTTTTAGGGTCTCCAATTACAAGATCAAGAAGAAAAGCCAAAGCTATAGTTAGACTATCAACATAAAAGAGCTTCATACTCCTGCAATTTCCCATATTCTATCTATGTCAATATGTTTTTCAACTACTTCGGCTAATTTTTCAATGTATTGATCCTCTAAAATTTTCCAAGAAAAAGTTTTTTCTAAAGGTGGGAATCCCTTTTTTGTTCTATGTCTGTTTATTAACCATCTTCTAAAATCGTCGTTTTCAAAGAGACCATGAAGATAGGTGCCCCATATATTTTCTTTTATCATGCCATCTGTCAGCCATTCATTCGTTGCCTTTCGTCTTATTCTAAACAAATTCATATCGCCTATGGTTATGCCTTTGTGTATTTCATATCCCTCAACTTTTATAGATGGATTTGACAAAAGATGTCCTTCTACCTGCGTAGTAATTTTTTCGGGATAAAAGACAGTATAGCAGGGGAGTAAAGATAAGCCATCAACCTCCTTGTGTGAGCTCTCAACGCACTCAGGGTCAAAAAGCTTCTCACCCAACATCTGAAATCCACCGCATATCCCAACAATTTCTACGTCTTTTCTTTTAGCAAGGTCTTTCAAAATTCTATCTATTCCAAGCCTTTTTAAATACATCAAATCGTCTACAGTTTGCTTTGAGCCTGGCAAGATAATTATGTCTGCGCTTGCTAAATCCTCTTCTCTTAACGAAAAGACTAAATCAACATCAGGCTCAAACCTTAAAGGTTCAAAATCGCTAAAGTTTGAAATATGCCTAAACTTTAAAACTACTATTTTAACCGGTTTTTCAGCATGAGAAAATTTATGCTCATCCAATCTTTTCGTTACTCCATCTTCATCCGCGATACCAGTCTCAAAAAGAAAAGGAATTACCCCAAAACAAGGCTTGTTTAAGAGCCTTTCAAGCCTTTCTATTCCCGGAGAAAGTATCTCCAATTTGCCTCGAAACTTATTGATAATAAATCCTTTTATTAAGTTTCCAAACCCTGGTTTACACTCATCTAACAGTTTAACCGTTCCGTAGAGGGAAGCAAAAACGCCTCCTCTATCGATGTCCCCAACCAAAATTACAGGAGCGTTAAGATGCTTTGCGAGTCTCATGTTTGCAATATCTTGGTCAAGAAGGTTTATTTCGGCTGGGCTTCCTGCTCCTTCTATTATGATAAGGTCAAATTTGGCTGAGAGATGATTTAAAGATTTTTCCACAGCCGACCAAAGGGTATTTTTTTCTGATGCGAGCTCTTCTGACCTTAAGGTTTTATAAAGCTTTCCATGAACGATAACCTGGATGCCCTTTTCTCCAGCTGGTTTAAGGAGGATAGGGTTATGGTGAAGGGAAGGGGGGATACCTGAAGCCTTGGCTTGGATAGCTTGAGCAATGCCGATCTCACCTCCCTCTTCTGTCACATAGCTCTGAAGGCTCATATTCTGAGCTTTAAAAGGAGAAACTTTAAGCATTCTTTTTTTAGAAAGCCTACAGAGGGCTGTGACAAGTAAGCTTTTCCCACATCCAGATGAGGTGCCCTGCACCATCAAATACTTTGCCATAGCCTTTCGCTAAAAAGATAGATAAAAGGAAAAAAAACTTCGGTAAGCTCAACCGTTGCCCCTAAATTATCCCCAGTTATTCCACCAAACTTCCTTTCAAATAGGCTTTTTAAATACCAAACAAAGAGAATAATAAAAAGAAAGACGAAGAAAAGGAGAAAGAATTTTTTAACTGTTATAAAGTATAAGATTAAGGCAACAGGTAAAAGGGAAGAATAAATAAGCTGTTTAGTAGTAATTTTCCCTACAAATAGGGCCCCAAGTCCTGTGTTTTTTGCAGGTTTGCTGTAGCGCATAAGAATTATGATCACAAAACGAGAAAGAGTAAAAGAAAGTAAGAGTAAAAAATTTTTAGCTTGAGATATGATCTCATTGAAAATGAGAAGTTTAGCAAGTGTGATTAAAACTAAGGCATAAACACCGCCAACTCCAACCGTGCTATCTTTCATGATCTCAATACGGCGAAGTCTATCCTGCTCAGTGTTTCCTGCTCCCTTGTAAAATAAGGCATCAAAAGTATCAGAAAGTCCATCTGCATGAAATATTCCTCTAATCAAAAAAAGAGAAATGAGTAGTAGAAGAGAAAGCATAAAAGAAGAAAAATATGGGTTTAACAAATAAACAACAAGAACAAGAAAAAGTCCTTCTATAAGACCAACGAGAGGATAGAAGATGATGGAGGATTGAAGCTCCCTTGCTGAAACATTGTTTAGTCTTATAGGGACGATGGTTAGGAAGGAGAGGGCAACAAGAAAACTTCTAAACATTCTTATGGTCGGTTCCTTTGCTTACTCCAGCCTCTTCAAAAGTTGCCATCTCTCGATAGATTTTTAAAGAAGCCTCAATTATGGTCATAGCTAAGGCTGCTCCTGTTCCTTCTCCAAGCCTAAGATTAAGGTCTAATATAGGTTTTAAACCCATGTAAGACAGGGCAACTTTATGCCCCTTTTCTGCTGAATTGTGGGCTGAAAAGATGTAGTCTTTCACGGTGGGCTCTAAAGCGTAGGCTATTAGAGCTCCTGCTGTAGTGATAAATCCATCAATAACGACAGGAATTTTAAGCTCCGCACAACCTAACACTACACCAGCTATGGCTCCTATCTCAGGGCCACCAACCTTAGCAAGCACATCTATTGGGTCTTTTGGGTCGGGCTTGTTAACCTCTATCGCCCGTTTTATTGCTTCTATTTTTCTTTTATAGGTCTCGTCATCTATGCCCGTTCCTCTTCCTGTTACCTCTTCTACAGGATAGCCGGTTATGACGCTGATTATGGCTGAAGATGGTGTGGTGTTGCCGATCCCCATATCTCCCGTTCCAAAGAGATTGTATCCTTCAGCATGGTATTCTCTTATTAATTCCCTCCCAGTTTCTATGCACTTTAAAGCTTCATCCCTTGTTAAAGCTGGTCCCTTGGTCATGTTTCTTGAACCGTAGACGACTTTTCTATCAACTAAGCCTTCAATCTTCCCAAAATCGTAGTCAACGCCCACATCAACCACCACGACATCAGCTCCTGCATGCCTTGCTAAAACATTAATTCCTGCACCGCCCCGCAGAAAGTTAAACACCATCTGGGCGGTGACCTTCTTAGGATAGGCTGATACTCCCTCTTCCACCACTCCATGGTCTGACGCAAAGACAAAGATTGCCTTGCCTTTTATCTCGGGCATAGGGTCTTCATAAATAGCAACAAGCCTTGCGGCAATTTCTTCAAGCATCCCTAAGCTACCAACGGGCTTTGTCAGGTTGTTTAGCCTCTTCCAGGCAAGATCAAGATACTCTTTTTTGACCGGCTGAACTTTGAGGCTAATCACCGCTTTATCCTCTCCGAACTTCTATAAAAAATTTGTTGTTTTTGCTATAAACTTTACCCAAGGCAAATTTTACAGGATGCTTAAAAAAAGGTCCATCGTAGACGAAGGTATGGTATTCTCCCTTTTCGCCGCAGAGGTCAACGGTTCCTAATTTTTTTAGCTCTTCAAGGAATTCAAAGTTTACTTCTCTTCCAAGCCATTCTGGTCCAAGATAATTTGCATTCACGGCACAAACGATGGCTTTAAAACCAGCGTTGATAAACTCTTTCATCAAGCTTTCCCTATCGCAAAGCCAGAGAGGAAGAAAGGGTTTCACTTCAAGCTCGCCACAAACCCTTTCAACCCAAGCTCTATGCTCCTCAACATCTATGTCTCCAAACACCCCTGCGTTTATCCCCTGAGCTTTAAGCTCGGACACTGCTTCTTTGAAGGCTTCTTCGTAGCGTCCCCAGCTTGCTCCTTTTTGAAGAATAGGAATACCCATGGCTTCAGCCTGAGAAAGGATGATCTCTTTCGTTAAGCCATGAGAGCGAGACATTTTTCCGTCCTCTCGGAGCATGTTAAGGAGATAGCAGACCTCAATTCCTTCTTTCATTGCCCGATAACAAGCAAGAGCACTATCTTTCCCTCCGCTCCATGACACAAAAGCCTTGATGTTTGCCACAGTTTTCCTCCTAATTTAGTTTATATGTTTAATTTGGTTTTAACATTTTAAACCCGTTTTGCTTTTTTAGAGCCTCTACTACAGCTTCGTATACTGCCTTCCCGATTAGTTCTCCTATTTTACTATGTCCTCCTGTATAGGAAACTTTTGGACCGTTAGTTCCGGTTACTACGATAATATTGTCGGTGCCTGTTCCTGTTGCTTGGGCACCCTTTGTATAGCTACTTGGCACGTTTAGGTCTTGGAAGGCTGCGGTTTTAGCTTCAGTTGCTGTAATTATTGCCCTTGCCATTGCTCCATCTGTAAACTGGGCGTTCGTAAGCAGGATAATGTTAACCGTGCCTTGTGGTTCCATTCCCTCGATGTAATTCCCTTCGTCTACGCCAGTACGTAAAGCATTGGTTTTTGCACCGGCTGTAACTAAAGCTACTACAACAAAGGGCTTAAACTCCTTTACCACTACCGCTCGGTTGTCCATATCCGCTGCGGTTGCAAGCATAGCTATTTCTTCTGGGACAATCCCAAGATGCTTGGCTAT
>JBMSAU010000084.1:0-2102 GCA_049414625.1 Thermodesulfobacteriaceae bacterium | reverse complement strand
CAGACATAGCTTGCTCGCTAACTGGATGCCTTAAGGTCCATACACTCCATCCTTCTTGCTCCACTCTTTTTGCTATTTCTACTCCCTCTGTGTGAAACAGGACCCAGTCCCCACCCACCATAAGCCCATCTTTCCAGTGGGCAGACGGGAAAATTATTGGCAAAATCACAAACTGAACTAAAAGCCCTACGGTTAATGAGTATAGATAAATGGCAAGCCAAAGCTTGATGTAGAACTTATAATCTTCAATATATGAAACCCAATCTTTCTGCATCTTTTCTTTCAAAAACCCCCTTTATGTCAAAAAGTATTAACGGCTCACAAGACAACATTTTAAACTCTTCTAAGGTAAATGTTTCAAGGAATATCCTACGCCTTACCGCAATTATGAACTTACACTCTCTTATTGCAGAAGGGTCGTCAGTAAAAGAAAGATTAGGGTTTAAAAGCTTTTCCCTGTTTTCAGCCTCGCCCGTATAGTCTATTCCCTGCCTTAAAGCTTCTACCCTCTTTGAGTTCTTATCAAAGCCAACCACTTTAAAGTGCTCCGCAAGGCTAACCGCCAAGGGCAATCCCACATACCCAAGCCCCACAACGCAGATTTTTTCTTTGCCAGCTTTCAACCCTTCAAGGAGGGTATTCATTTCAAGATCTCCTTCCATTCTTGAACGATCTTTTCAATGCTAAAATCCTCAGACCTTTGCTTGGCTTTTTCTGAGTAGTTTTTTCGCAAGGTTTCATCTTCAAGTAGTTTATCTACAGTTTCAACCCACATCATTTCCCTTTCCTCTAAGGGCTCCTTTGCAGTTTTGTATTTTACTTCAAAAGCAGGCATCAAGACTCCATACTCTGCAAACTCTGGCTTTTGGGTTTGATAGTTAAAATCCGTGTTTGGTGCCAATATTTCCCTTGGACCGCTTCTACAGTCGGAAGACACTACACAAACATTGCACGCCATAGCTTCTACCAAAGCGTTTGGAAATCCTTCCCACAAGGAAGGAAAAACAAAAAGCTTAGACCTTGCTATGAATTTGAAAGGGTTCTTTTGAAAGCCCAGGAAATAAACATCAAAGCTCTCTGAAAGCTCGTCTCTGTCCCAAACATAAGTTTTTAGCCCAAGCTCCTCAGAAAGCCCTGCTAAATAGTCCTTTAACTCTCCCTCTCCTAAAATTGCAAGCTTTAAATCTTTGTGCTTTTCTTTTAAAGCTTTAAAGACTCTTAACAAATACCATTGACCCTTTGGCTTTGTTAGCCTTCCTGCGGTGATTAAAACAGGATGTTTAAAAATTTCTTCATAGCTCCCCAATGGCTCCTTTGTTAACTCTCTTATTTCATCCATAGGATAGGGATTGTAGATCACCTTTATTTTTTCTTCCTCTATGCCAATATTAATTAAGCTCTGCTTCACTCCGTGACTAACTGCTATAATTAAATCTGCCTTTGGATAAAGAATTCTTACTAAAAGCTTGTTCAGTTTTCTTAAGCCAACATGACCTGTTTGCTGGTCCATACGCACGGATATTATGGCTTTGTGCTTCTTAAAAAGCTTAGAAATTATATTTACAAAATTAGCTCTTTCCAAAAATGATACCATAAGTGAATTTTTTTCTATGAAATTCGAAAGCTTATACGCATATGCTGGAATGCTTAAAGTTTTTATTATTGGATTTGTTTTGGTTGAATGATTGCTAATAAAGAAGGTCGGTTTATCTGTTTTGTATTTAATATCACGCTCAAGCAAAATAAAGGCAGATATTGGTAAATGCTCAGATAATATTATTGCTACCTTTTGTGCTCCTCCTCCTGCAAGGGAATTTAGGAGAAAAATAATATGATTATTCATTTTTTGTTATTTTTTTGACAATTAATGAGATCCCGAAATATAAATATTCCTTACCCATCTTAACAAAGGTATATTTATTAGACAGCTTCTGCAGAATATGATCAATAAGCAAACCGAAAATATTACTAGGGACAGTTAAAACGAATTTTATTTTGGTTCCTCTGAAAAGGCCTGCAATAAAAAGATTGAATATAAAAAAAGGTGCAGACAATATAGAACCAGCTTTTCTAATGTGAATAATTTCTAAATTATTCTCTTC
>JBMSAU010000083.1:0-3323 GCA_049414625.1 Thermodesulfobacteriaceae bacterium | reverse complement strand
TCTTCATCGCTTTCAGTCCTTCCTGTCCACTTGCAATACTGGAACTCCTTCAGGTTTGGCATGTTAGCCATAACTTCAGGTGGGATCTTCGGATACTCTATAAAGCCCACCACATTTGCTAGCATAGCTTGGTAAGTCTCCCAATCAATACCAAAGATTTTCTTTACCCTACTATACCTCTCTATCAGCCCATCCTTCAGGATAAGGCCATCACTGAACATGTCGCTTGCGGAAAGCAGGCAGTCAAACTCAAGCAGTCCCATAATATGCCTAACCCGTGCTATCGCAGCCTCCTTTATTTTCTCATGATTAAGCAGGTCTTCTTTGGAGATTAAATAATTGCCCTTTTGAACAACACCTCTCTTAGAAATATCACAGATAATGAGACAATTTTTATGTTTAAATATCTCTCTTCCACCTATTCTTCTGTAATCAAGGTCATCTTCTTTAAAACTTTGAAGCCCTCTAGTATTGAACCATCTGCTAACTTGATTTATGAAATTTTCAATATCTGCATATGAAATTCCAATTTGTGCTTCCTGTAAATATTCTCTATATGTCTGAAAGGGAAATAAAAGTAAGTATAAACTACTAGAAATATTTGTATTAAATAATTTTCTACCTTCTCTTCTTAAGGTAGCAGCCGAGACTACTGCAAGGTATAATGGCGTATAGGGTCTTGCTAATCCCACATTATACAATCGCATAGTTCCATCTATAAAAATGTTAAAACTAAAGGATGGAGGAGTAGTAAGATCAACAACTTCATGTCTTAGGGAACTTTTTTCATAGTAAATGTCTGCTTGATCATAAAGAGGTTTTCCCTCTTCTTCTAATGTGAAATATGGGATTAACCAACTACTTTTCGCCATAGTTTTATTCTTCAACTCTATGTAAAGGTATGGGATACCTTATGAAAATAGGAACCCTTATTGCTTCGTGAACTAATACCAATTGTCCAGCCTTTAAATTCTCTACACGTTTTTGTAGCCCTTCAGACAATTTCTTGTAGAACTTGTTTGAGAGTTCCACATTGTCGGTTTTACCTATAAGATAGGTGGAACAGTTTCCTAATATTTCCTCATCTATCTGGGAAGCAAACTGTTCTGCACCTATAAGAGATAGACCTATACTCCTCCCACGGGCTGCAATTTCAATTAAGAAATTTTTAATTGGAGAGTATGCACTTTTTGTAGAAGGAGCAAATTTGTTTAATTCATCTACGAATATAGCTACTCTTGAAGGAAAGGTTTCAAAATTCGGATCTCCCTGTTTTTTGCTTTCAAGGATAGAAGACAGGTCGGAAAGAATAGAAAAGAACACCATTCTCTTTTCATTATCTTTTAAAGGATTTATATCTATTATCCAAAAATCACCCGCTTCTATATCATCAATATTTAAAGGATGCCCCCTTGGCGATTCTTTCTCCAGAACTTGACTATGTAAAATTTTATTAAGACGGTTTAGAAATTTTTGAACTGTGCTAATGTGGTGTGTTGTGTAAGATATATTTATATATTGGCTATTTCTGTTTTTGTCAAGCCTTGAACTAAGATCTCTTATTAATCTTATAAAACTTGTATTATTATCTTTATACTGTTCAGAAATACTTAGAATAAGAGATTCAAACTTATCATCTATATCCGAGATATCAAATAAAGATAAAAACACATAAGGTCCTCTTTCTAGTAAATCCTGTAATCCATAAGAGTAATCTTCTGCTGGTTCAAAAATATGGGAACGTTCCTTAAAGATTTTTATTGGATCTACACCTTCCTCTTTCGCTTTAGCCCACATAGAAGCATCGTCTTTGTATCCCGGCATTTTTTCAAGTTCCGATATTGCATCGTCTAAACTATTAAATTCAAGGTTCTTTACTGCAAGTAAGTCTTTTTCTTTGACATTAAAACCTACTACTGCTAAAGACTTTGTCTCGTCCTGTTTGGATTTGGATAAAGCAGAAGCAATTAAAAACAGAGCATAGCTTGTTTTACCGGCTACGCCAGATTTTCCGGTAATATTCACGTGAGCAGCCTTGTATCCAAAGATATATTCATAATCTCCATATACCGGCACAAGAGTAGAAAATCCATCTTCCACAAAACCAAGCAAAACTCTGTTTTCAGGCTTAACCATATTTTGAAGAACACGTTGAATATTACTCGCCATAGATTTCCTTATTGTATGGCTCTTAATAAAAGGAGCTTGCATGCCGTCATCCCTATGGATTATCCTTGCCTTTCCAACTCTTATAACAGGAATTTCCGTTGGAGGTTCTTCTTCTGGCTGCCCATAACTAAAACCGTAAAAGTCGGAAATTGGCGTTTCTCTATCAGAAACAGAATATATTTCTTCCACTGTAGCAATAGCTATTTTAGTATCTGCAAGGTTTACCTCAATAAACTCTCCAGGTTCTATGTGGATATCAGTATCTGATTTTAGCCAGAAATAAAAGTCATATGGAGTAGCTGGGGTGTTTCTTGTGATGGTTACTCTACCAATTATTCCACTAAGTTGATCTGATATTTCTTGAAATTTAGCTTCATCCTTTTTGTCTTCCTCCACCGGTTCATCAAGAAATCCGTATTTATCAGCACGGTTTCTTATTTTATCAAGGATTAACTTAAGCAACTCAGCTCTAGCAGGATTTCTTTTTTCTATACCTGGGATTGTCTTATTTTCCCATAACCAAAGATTATTGGGCAGCTTAGATTCTTTTATGCTTTTTACAATTCCCTCAATTTCCCTATCTATTTCTGTTCTATACATCCCAAATCGTTCTTTTAGGAATCCCCTGATCTTTCCATTATTTTTAAGATCTCGTTCTAGCTCTTCCCATTTTATATTCATACAATCCCTCCAGATGTTAATTAATAAATATAACTCAAGTTGCCACCTTAACCAGCCTTGAGGGTTTATTAGGATAATATAAAGCTACCCTGTGGGCGGTTTTTAATTTATGATTTTTCTGGATAACAACTTGGGTTAGAGGCGCCAACTTTTTAGCTCCATGATAGTATATATGACAATAGACATCGGAGACCCTCTTTAAGAATACGAGAGGCAGAATGTAATCCTTGTAATTGTGTGCCTCTACCGGACCCCTCAAAATGCTCGCTATGTCCCAGAGCCAATTTTCAAGCTCTTTTATGTCCATTCGTTTTATTATATCTAAACGATGAAGGACGCCCTTAGAATAGCCCTACCCAAAGGCAGGCTCTATGATGAGACCTTGGAATTTTTTAAAAGCAAGGGCATCCTTGAGGAGACCTTTGAGGAGGGAAGAAGGCTTCAGGTTAGGGTGGGCGACTACGAGTTTCTTT
>JBMSAU010000082.1:0-2256 GCA_049414625.1 Thermodesulfobacteriaceae bacterium | reverse complement strand
GTAGATGATTAAGTTTAACGGGATGATAAGTATAATGGTGGATAGAGATGAAAAGGTTTTTCCATATTAATAAACGGTATATTAAAGAGTTTGTTAAAGGGTCTGCTGAAGTTTTTATAATAACACTGGTTGTATATATATTTGGACTTTTGTTCTTACTTGTGGGTAAAGTTTTAAATATCATTCCAAATGTAAAGGATCTAACACCCATATTATCAACTGTTATAGGTGTTATACTTGGTTTATATATTGAAAAAATACGACTAACTTGGAAACGTATAAATCTAAAATACACTATCATTTTGGAGTTAAAGTTGGTGATTGCTAAGCTGACTATATATATCTTGGAGTTTTATTTTCGCAATAGGGTTCGTTTTCGCACTGATATACGGAAAAGTTTTGAAGAGCTTGAAAATTTATATTATTTATATCATTATTCAGGAAGTGTTGCATCGCTTGATTTTAACTCAATAGAAAGGCTCGTGGAAGATATGGAATCTATTGAGTGGATATTTGAAATAATCAAGAAATATGAAGACGCATTTCCAAGATCTATAAGAAAAGAATTGCATTATTTTCTACTTTTTAGGCGTGTTTTATACCAAGTTTTTGAAAATATCAAAACTTTAAAGGACGCTTCAGAGATTGAAAGCTTTATAGAAAAACTAAGAAAAAATATAAGTGAAAAAGATATTAGTCTTTTTAGCTGGTTTCATAAACAGTTTAATTATAAATATAAGGGCAATACTTCTATCGAGACATATTTTATAAAAAAAGCAAATATTGAAAATTTAAATGATTTAGATCCTTCTTTTGCAGTAAAAGTTTTACACATTTTAGGTAATTTGGATAGATTAAACCAAAAAATATCATCAGCATTAGCCTCAAACTACTGTACGGATGTTGATATAGATAATATGCAATTGCTTATTTTTGAAATTGAAGATCTGCTTGCAAAAGAAGAATAAAACAATTTATAAGCTCATCCAACAAAGGGCAATAGACTTTTTGCGAAGAGATAAAAATAATAGAACCCTTACTCCCCCTGCTTGTGAGGAAGTTTTATAACACTTACCCTGTAAAGCCTTCGCTTGTGAAGGACTTCTAAAGCCATGTAGTCCTTGAATTCTCTGATTTCTTCTTTTAACTCACTAAACTTTCTATTCACATCTTCCCTCAAGCTATCAACTCTCCTGTTTATCTCTTTGACTTCTTCCCTCAATCCCTTAATCTCCTCTCTCAGTTCGCCAATCCTCTTTTCTACTGAATCAATTCTTTTTTCCACCGTATCAATCCTTTTATTTATCTGTTGAACAAGCATCCACATAATCCCTGTAAAGGTAGCCAATATCCCAACAAGCCCGCTAAGTATTGCAATGTAATCTCTAAACTCCATCAATGATAATTATAGGCAAAAGTTTTAAAAAGAATAGCCCTGTTCCGCCACTTTGTGAGGAGATAAAACTAACTCCTTACTCCCTTTGCTTGTGAGGAACCTCTAAAACCTTGTAGAGAAGAAGTTTGATCTCTTTAATTTCCTCTCTCAATTCATTAAATCTTCTGTCCATATCCTCTCTCAGTTCGTCAATCCTCTTTTCCACCGAATCAATTCTTTTGTTTATCTGCTGAACAAACATCCACATAATCCCTGTAAAGGTAGCCAATATCCCAACAAGCCCGCCGAGTATTGCAATGTAATTCCTGAATTCCATAAGGATGATTATAAGCAAAGGTTTAAAAAATAGTAGCCTTATTTGAGTGGTGATATATTTTTGAAAATATGCCAGAGGCAACAGACCTTAAACTTTTACAACTCCTTGAGGACAAACTTGGAAAGGAAACCGCAAGAAAAGTGGCACAGGCGATAGAATTAGGACTTGAAGTTATGGAAAAGAGGGCATAGGAGTTTGCGGTTCAGAAAAAGCTTGAGCTTAAAGATGAACTTACTGTCCTTGCCAGCTTTGTTTTGGAACCAAGTGGATATAAAGTTTTAGATAAATAGACTTTGGACGCAATAAGGAGAAGCTACAAAGATTTTCCTAAACCTCTGGTTAGCGTAGTGGTAAAACTGTCAATTAGTTTTAGGCTTAAATGAAGGCAGGGCAAGAGCCCCGCCCAAAGAATTTACTTCACAACATCTATCACGCCCCTTCCAGTCCTGTCCGCAAGCTCTTTTATTCCACCTCTGAATTGGTACGCATTGTGAAAGCCAATAGCCCTTAAACCAGTAACTACTGCTGCTGCCCTGTCTCCGGA